>NZ_JBVHYH010000001.1:0-82316 GCF_055569135.1 Kitasatospora sp. NPDC029367 | reverse complement strand
AGCGCCCGTGGGGGTGTGCAGGTTCGGTCTCGTTGCCCTTCATCCTCCTCCCCCCCCCCCCCCCCCCACACCCCCCCCCCCCCCCCCCCCCCCCCCCCACCCCCCCCCCCCGGCCCCTGCGTGTCCGGCCAGCCGCCCGGACGTCAGCCGCGCGCGGCGGTGACGGCGGCGCCCAGCGCCTCCTTGATCCGGGGGCCGAGGCGGGCGAAGCCCAGCTCCTTCATGGCCGCACGGAGCAGCTCCTCGTCGCTCCGCCCGGTGCCGTCACCGTCGATCCAGCGGACGACGGCGAGCAGTTCGTCCGCCGAGTAGGCGGTCACGGGGCGGCCGGGGGTGAAGTCCGGCTTCGCGGGACGACCGGTGGCCTCCTCGGCGACGGGCTCGGGCTCGAGCTCGGGCTCGACAGCGGGGGTCACCTCGGCGACGGTCTCGGGCTCCGGCTCGACGGTCGGCTCGGCCTCGACAACGGCCTCCGGCTCGGCAGCGGGCTCCTCGACCGCCTCGACCTCGACGGCGGTCTCGGCGACGGCCTCGGGCTCGACCTCGGCGGCGGGCGCCTCGGCAACAGCCGCAAGCTCCTCCTCCACCACGGCCGGAGCCTCCTCGACGGCGTCGACCTCGATCGGAGACTCCTCGACCTCGATGGCCTCGACCTCGATGGCCTCGACCTCGGCAGCCTCGACGGGTGCCTCCGCGATCGCCTCCGGCTCGACGGCGGGCTCGACCTCGACGACCTCGGCCTCGGCCTCCACCTCGACGTCGACCTCGGCCTCAACCTCGGCAACAACCTCAGCCTCTGCGGCAGGCTCCTCGACCTCGACCGACTCGGCCTTCGCCTCGTCCGCCTGCTCCGCGACCTCGTCCGCCGCTGCGGCCTCGGCCAGGGCGGCGGTGGCGGCAGCCACCAGGTCGTCAGCGGCCGGGGAGGGCGCCGGGAGGGAGACCACGGCGGCCGGAGCCTCCGCCTTCTCCTCCTCCACCGCAGCAGGCTCGGCCTCGACGGAGTCCACGTCCGAGCCGGATGCCGTCTCGACGGCCTCGGCCTCGACGTCCGCCTCGGTCCGGAGCTCGTCCACGACCTCCACCGAGACGTCGGTATCGGCGTCGGCGTCGGCGTCGGCGTCGGCGTCCGTGTCGGTGTCGGTGTTGGCGTCGGCCTCAACCGGGGCCTCGACCTCGGCCTCGGGCAGCTCGGTGACCGTCTCCTCGACGACCGCCTCCTCGGTGACCGTCTCCTCGACGACCGGCTCCACGGCAACCGGCGCCGCAGCCGCCGACCCCGCCAGCCCGTCCCGCTGCCCGCCCGCGAGCGCCTGCCGCGCCGCGTACGCGGCCTCGGCGGCGCGGCGGTCGGCCTTGGCGGCCGTGAGTTCGGCGAGCAGGTCGGCGAGGCCGGCCTCCTCCAGGGTGGCGCGCAGGCTGCGGATGGTGGGCAGGCGGTAGAGGGTGCCCTCGTCGGCGGCGAGGCGCTCGACCAGGTCGGCCAGTTCCACGAAGGCGAGCCCGTCGAGGTCATGGTCGGGCAGCAGTCGGGCGAGGCCGCGCAGGCCGGTGTTGATCGGCTCGAAGGCCTGGGCGGTGCGCTCGACCAGGTCGCCGTCGGCGGGCACGCGCGGGAGGGTGCCGGCGGGGGCGACGGCGGCCCAGGCGCGGCGCTCGATCTCGGCGGAGGTGAGCGCCTCGTGCAGGTCCTCGCGGCGGACCTTGCGGTCGTGGGCGAGGGCGGCGGCCTGCTTGCGCAGCGAGCGGCCGCGCAGCCAGGACAGCTTGACGCCGTTCTCCCGGCGCCAGCTGCTGTCCGCGGTGGCGGCGGCGAGGGCGACGAGGTCGGCGTCGTACGCGGCGCCGGTGAGGGTGGCGGAGGTGCGGCGGACCCGCTGGAGCATCTCGACCAGCAGTGCGGTCTTGGCCACGGTGTCGGGCTCGTCCAGCTCGACCTCGGCGGCCATCGCGGTGACGGCTTCCCAGGTCTGCTGGAGGTCGCTGCCGCGGAGTTCGGCGAGCGCGGTGGAGGCGGCGCGGGCGTCCTCGGGGGTGGCGACGGTGTCGACGGCCGCGTACCAGGCGTGGGTGTCGGCGCTGAGCGTGAAGGCCCCGAGTTCGGCGTAGCGGCCGAGGTCCTCGCGGAGGTCGGCCTCCGCAGCGGCGTCCTGGGGGTCCTTGACGTCTGCGGCGTCGGCGACGTCCGCCGGGTCGGCTGCGTCGGCGTTGCGCGAGTGAAGCACTGTCATGTGAGGTCCGGTTCTGGGCGACGGCGGCGGGGCTGACGGCGAGGGGGCGGCGGACCGGGTGCACGGGGCCCCTGGGGCGGGACCGGGGGGCGTGCGAGTCGGGCCGCCGGTTGTGGAGGCCCAGAATACGGGTGCCCGTTCGAGGCTTGCACGCACCCACCGCCGGACGGGCCGGTGTCGTATGCCGTACCGCTCGCCTGGCCGCTACTCGGGAGGGCCGTCCGGGTGGCCGGGTGCTGGTCCGGGCGGGTGGCCGGGGTGCTCCGTCCGTGGACCCGACCGTCGGAGCCGGTCGAGCGGGACGGTACGGAGGCCTCGGCCTGGCCGGGCGGGCGGCGGGTGGTGGCCGGCCCGGCGGAGGGCGGCCAGGTCGACCGGCGCGAGGTAGGCGTGGAGCGCGGTGCGGTGCCACCAGGCGCCGGTTTCGCGCAGTTCGCGCCATCCGGTGAACCGGTACAGGTAGAGGGTCGCCCGGACGTGGGTCGGCGGGGCGTCGGGGAAGGGGTTGTGGCGCAGCAGCCGCAGCGTCGCCCGGTCGCCGGCCAGCAGGCGGGCGACGAAGGGCAGGAACCAGGGCCGGGCGTAGCTGGGCGAGATGCCGGCGAACCACATCAGCCAGTCCAGGCGCAGGTGGTAGGGGGCGTACTGGCGCGGGAGGCGGCGCACGTCGCCGGGTTTGCCCTTGAAGCCGTACTCGCGCCAGACGGTGTGCGGGGTGACGACGGCCTCGTCGGTGCCCTCGACGACGACCTCCTGGCGCAGGCGGTTGACGCTGCCGAAGGCGCCGTAGGTGTTGACGAGGTGCAGCCGGTTGAAGGAGCGGTTCATCACCTGGCCCCGGGAGAGCAGGTTGCGCACCGGCCAGTAGCTGAGGACGACGACGGCGGCGGTGACGGCCATGACCACCGCCTGGTACCAGACGGGGGCGCCGGGGGCGGTGTGGGTGCGGACGGGCAGGCCGAGGCGGGCCGGTTCGACGGCGGCGAGCGTGAGCACGACGGTCAGCCAGTTGAGCCAGGCGAAGTTGCCGGAGGCGATCAGCCACAGCTGGGTGGCGATCACGGCGCAGGCGGCGTAGCTCGCGACGGGCTGCGGGAGCAGCAGGCCGATCGGGACGAGGAGTTGGACGACGTGGTTGGCCGCCACCTCGATCCGGTGCAGCGGGTCGGGCAGGTGGTGGAAGAACCAGCTGAGCGGTCCGGGCATGGGCTGGGTCTCGTGGTGGTAGCGCAGGCAGGTCAGGTCGCGCCAGCAGGTGTCCCCGCGCAGTTTGATCAGCCCGGCGCCGAACTCGACCCGGAAGACCAGCCAGCGCATCAGCCAGAGCACGGGGGTGGGCGGGGCGGTGTCGGCGTTGCCGAGGAAGGCGGCGAGCGAGCCCGCTTCGAGCAGCAGTGACTCCCAGCCGAAGGAGTACCAGGTCTGCCCGACGTTGACGATGGAGAGGTAGAGGGCCCAGAGCACCGCCCACATCGGGATCGAGGCCCCGAGCGGGAGGGCGTCGCCGAGGCCGGCCGCCACCGCGGCGGCGAGTGCGGCGCCGGTCAGGGCGACGGCGGCGAAGAAGCGGTCGCTGTAGTGGAGGTGGAAGAGGGCGGGCGAGCGGCGGAACGGGACCCGGGCGGTGAAGCGGGGCACCGGGAGCATGCCGTCGGTGCCGATGAGGGCGCGGAACTGCGCGGCCGCGTTGAGGAATCCGATCAGGTAGAGGCCGGCGAGCAGGCGTTGGACGAGCAGTCGGCTCAGCCAGTAGTCGGGGGCGGCGAACCAGTCCATCCAGTCCATGCGGCCCATGCCTACCACCGGCGGGCCGTCGGTGGACGGCGGCTCGCCCGTCGCGGCCCGCCCGGTGCGGCCCGGCCGGTGCGGCTCGCCCGTCGCGGCCCGGCCGGGAACGGCACTGTGGCGGGGAGCCTCTCCTCGGGGGTGAGAGGCGCCCCGCCACAGTGGTGGGCCGTGCGGGTGGTGCGATGGGCCGTGCTCGGTGGAACGGGTGGTGCGGGCAGTGCGAGTGGTGCCACTGGTACGGGCAGTGCGAGTGGTGCGGGCAGTACGGGTGGTGCGGTGGGCGGCTGCGCCCGGGCGCGGTGCTGCGGCGCACGAGCGGCGGTCGGCCGCTCAGCTCGGCAGGACGAGTCCGGTGCCGCCGGCGACGCCCGGTCGGCCGGTCGCGGTGGCCGCGCCGTTCTGCTGGAGCCGGTCGACCAGCAGGGCGGCCAGGGTGCCGAGTTCCTCCTCGGTGCGGGACTGGGCGGTGACGTCCATGCCGACGGTGAGGACGCCGTTGACCTGGCCGGTGCGCGCGGTCCGCAGCGGGGTGCAGGTGAAGCTGAAGATCTGCTGGATGCGCTGGGCCTCGGGACGGCCGGACTGGATCCGGACGTCGTTGAGGACGGTGGCCCGTCCGGTGTGGAAGGCCTCCGCGACGGCCTGCTGGAGGCCGGCCGCGCCGAGCTGGGGGTAGGCGGTGCCGATCGAGCCGTACGCCACCGGGGCGCCGAAGGTGTCGGCGTGCTGGGCGTTGGCGTAGCGGATCTCCTGGCCGGGGCCGTCGGTCAGCATGATGGGGAACGGGGAGCCGTCGAAGGCGGCGAACATCTCCTGCTGCTGGGCGAGCAGGTTGTCGCGCAGCCGGATCTCGGAGAGCAGCGCCTCGGCGAGGTGCTGGATGTCGCGCAGCCGCTCGCGTCCCCACTGCCGGGGTTCCCGGTCGAGGACGCAGACGGTGCCGATGACGGTGTTGGTGTCGTCCACCAGCGGGGCGCCGAGGTAGGCCCGGACGCCGAGTTCGTCCACGACCGGGTTACCGGCGAACCGGGGGTAGGCGAGGATGTCGTCCAGTGCGAGGGGCGAGCGCTGGGCGACCACGTGCGGGCAGAAACCGTGACTCAACGGCATCTGTCGGGTGGGAAGGTCGAAGGCGATGCCCCGATCCGCCCAGGACGCGCCTTCTTCAGCCGCCAGTTCGGAGGAATTTGGCGGAATGTAGAGCCCCCGGAACATCTGGCGCTCGTCGTTGATGAAGTTGACCATCGCGATGGGAGCGCGGGTGATGCTGGCTGCCAGGTGGGCGAAGCGGTCGAAGGCCTCGTCGGCGGAGGGTTCGTTGAGACCCAGGCTGCGCAGCCTGCGGGTCCGCTCGGATTCCCCGGCAGCACTCGGGAACTGGCCTTGAGTGCTCATCACATCAGTCATGGCGCACATGTAATCAGACATCCGGGCGCCGCGGTGCTACCGGTACCGGTCACCTGCCTTGCTGATGGACAGTCAAAGCAGCATGTGAGCGACCACCGGCGCTCCGCCCGAGGGGCAAGGTCAATCCCCTCCCGACCCGCTGACAAAACCCGCCCCCAAGCGGACGGGCCGAATCCCGCCAATCCAAGATCCACTATGTATGGATCCCAGGTGCACATATGACAATGAGCCCTGCCGAAGACACGGACGGTAGTTCCCCTGGCCCCACGGGGGCGCCGCCCCTGGGGCAGGGCACGCCCTGGGTCCGCATGCACCGATGGCTTGGAAGCGATCGGCACCGCCACACCTCCACACCCCCACCCGATCTCTCAGGGGGAGCGGCCGGAGCGGCATCTACGGCATGAACGGGAGGCACGACACCCACCGGAACGAGAGGACCAAGCATGGCGATGGACTACTTCACCGACGAACGACACGAGAGCCTCCGAGCCGAGGTGCGTGAGTTCGCGGAGAAGGAGGTGCGTCCTCAGGTGGCCAGAATGGAGGCCGACCGGGAGATCGAGTTCGAGCTCTCGCGGGAGATCGCCCGCCGCGGCTGGATCGGCGTCACGATCCCGCGCGCGTTCGGCGGCCTGGGTCTGGGGCACCTCGCCAAGACCGTGATCGTCGAGGAGCTGGCGCGGGTCAGCGGTGCGATGGGCGCGATGGCGCAGGCCTCCCAACTCGGCGTCGCCAAGGTCATCCACTTCGGTTCGGACGCCCAACGGCGCGAGTGGCTACCGAAGTTCGCCTCCGGGGAGTGCCTGCCGACGATCGCGGTCACCGAGCCGGAGTCCGGCGGCCACGTGCTCGGCATGGCCGGCACCGCCCGGCGCGAGGGCGACGAGTACGTACTGAACGGCCGCAAGGTGTTCGTCGGCAACTCGCACATCGGCGACGTCCACGGCGTGGTCTTCCGTACCGACCGGGGCAGCAGGGGGCTGTCCGCCTTCCTGGTCGAGAGCGACCGGCCGGGCTTTCGCACCGGCACCATCGGCACCCAGGGCGGCCTGCACGGGTTCAGCTTCGGCGAGCTCGTCTTCGAGGACTGCCGCGTCCCGGTCGGCAACCGGCTCGCCGAGGAGGGCCAGGGCCTCGACGTCGCCTACTCCTCCTCCACCCTGTACGGCCGGCTGAACCTGGGCGCCGTCGCGCTCGGCATCCACGTCGCCGTGGTGGAGGACACGGTGCGCTACGCCGAGGAGCGGGTGCTCTACGGCAAGCCGATCAACCAGGTGAACAGCATCGCCCTCAAGCTCGGCGAGATGCAGTCCCGGCTGATGACGGCCAAGTTGGCCGCGTACCACGCCTCGTACCTGCTCGACCACGGCAAGGCCTGCGACGCCGAGCTGATGAACGCCAAGCTGATCAACACCGAGTACGCGATGGACTCGGCACGTCAGGCGATGGAGATCTTCGCGGCGCGCGGCACCCAGGAGGAGCACAACATCATCCGCTACCTGCGGGACGCCACCCACATCTACGCCCCGGCCGGTACCTCGGACGTGCAGAAGCTGCGGCTCGGACAGGTGGCGTCGGGCACGTACGGCAAGCAGTGGTCGGCCGAGCTGGCCGACCTGGCGAGCTGGGCGTGGACCGAGCTCAACGAGCTGGAGTCCGGGGTGACCGGGGCCGCCCGCGCCGCCGGGGCCTCCCCGGCGGAGGAGCTGTACGGGTACGGCCCGCGCGGAGTCCGGGGTGTCCGGGGCGGCCGCGTGGTGCCGCTCTCCGCCGCGGGCTGATCCGCGCGGCGGGCTGATCCGGCGCGGGATCCGGAACCGCCGCCGCCCGGATGGTGGCGAACTTTCGGTGTGACGACGATTTGACCTGTTCCTGACGGCTCCCCGAGCGGCCCACCGGCCTCCCGGGGGGCCGTTTCCGCTCCGCGCCGACCGCGCTGAGCTGCGGCGTTCCGTCGGCGAACGCTCCGACCGGGAATGGTCGTTCCTGCCAGCACCCGTTCACATATCGTCAGTTGATGTTGCGATGAAGCCACCTGGGACTGATAGGTTTCCTGCCGTCGGCGGCCGAGCTGTACCCGCACGGACGGTGACACCGCGTCACCCCGTCCGGCGACCCCGGCCCCTCGGCGCCCTGACGCCCGGTCCGGGCCGCTCGGGCCGACCCACCGTCCGGCCCCGAGACCCGGCCTGCAACTCGGCCCTGCGACAAGGAATCAGATGCCAGGCATATCGGCCCCCCGCACGGGCCACCGCGCCGGCCGGTCCGGCTCCCTCCGCAGCTCGCTCCTCGCTCTCGTGCTGGTCCCCAGCCTGGGCCTCGCCGCCGCCTGGGGCTACGCCGCCTACCTGCTGCGCGACACCGCGAACCGCACCGCGCTGCTGGCCGGCACCGCCGTCGTCGCCCTGGTGCTGCTGGTCAGCCTGGTCCGCGGCGTCCGGGTCGCCCGGTCGCTGTCCGCCCGGCTCACCGGACTGCGCGGCGACACCTTCGCGCTCGCCCAGCACGAGATCCCCGAGATCGTCGGCCGGCTGCGCGCCGGGGAGCCGGTGCCCACCCCGCCCACCTGGGCGCCGTCCCGGCGGGTCGGCGACGAGGTCCAGCAGACCTTCGACGGCCTGGCCGCCGTCCGGCAGGCCGCCGTCGCCGCCATCGTCCACCAGGCCCAGGGCCGCGAGGGGACGAAGAAGGTCTTCCTCAACATCGCCCGCCGCACCCAGATCCTGATCCACCGGCAGATCAGCATGCTCGACGCGCTGGAGCGCGAGCACGAGGAACCCGAGCTGCTGCGCGAACTGTTCGCCGTCGACCACCTGGCCACCCGGATGCGGCGCAACGCCGAGAACCTGGTCATCCTCGGCGGCGCGCTGCCCGCCCGGCGCTGGCGCAACGCCGTGCCCGTGGTCAACGTGCTGCGCAGCGCCGTCTCCGAGACCGAGAACTACGCCCGGGTCGTCGTCCAGGGGGTGCCGCGCGCCTCGCTCAGCGGGCAGGCCGTCGCCGACGTGATCCACCTGATCGCCGAGCTGATCGAGAACGGCACCACCTTCTCCCCGCCGTACACCCAGGTGCAGGTCTCGGCCCAGGAGGTCCCCAAGGGCCTGGCGGTCGAGGTCGAGGACCGCGGCCTCGGCATGACCGCGGAGGAGTACGAGCGGCTCAACGAGTACCTGGCCAACCCGCCCGAGCTGGACGTCTCCGCGCTCGGCGACGACCTGCGGCTCGGCCTGTTCGTCGTCGCCCGGCTGGCCGCCCGGCACGACATCCAGGTCACCCTGCGGCCCTCGCCCTACGGCGGCACCCGGGCCGTGGTGCTGGTGCCCTCGGCGCTGCTGGAGCAGGCCGAGCAGCCGGCCGCGGTGCCCGGACTGCCCTCCGGCGCGCGGGTCACCCGCACCCCGGTGCCCGAACCGCGGCCGTCCGACGGGGACTTCGGCGTGGTCGACGACGAGCTGTCCGGCGCGCTGGCGGGGGTGCTCAACGGGCTGACGGGCGGCACGCCGGGCGGGGCCGGTGGAGTCGACGGGGCCGGTGGAGTCGGTTCCCCGGCGGTGCCGACGGAGCCGGCAGGCGGCGCGGCGGGCAGTGGGGCCGACGACGGGGTGATCGTCGGTGAGCTGCTCGCGCCGCAGGAGTTCGGCCAGCAGGAGTTCGGCCAGCAGGGCTTCGGGCCGCAGGAGTTCGCGCGGCCGGACGGTGAGGGCGGCGGGCCCGCCCTCGACAACGCCGGGCTGCCGGTCGGTGCCGAGATCCCCGGGCTGCCCGGGGCCGTGGTGGTCCCCCGGCCCGTGCTGCCGCGCCCGTACGACCTGCCGACCGGGCCGTCGGCGGAGCTCGCCGCGCAGCTCGACGCCGGAGTCGGCGCAGGGGCCGGCGCGGCTCCCGGGCCCGTGGACGGACGGCCCCTGGGCGGGGCGGCGCAGGCGGACCCGGCCGTCGTCGCCTCGGCGACCGTGGACCCGGCGGCCGTGGACCCGGCGGGCGGCCTCGACGGGGTGCCCGCCGACCGGTCGACGCCCACCCACGAACGCCCGCAGGAGGACAGCGTGGAGCACGGCCCGGACGGCGAACTGCGCACCCCGCGCGTCCTGCCGCAGCGGGTCCGCAACGCCAGCCTCGCCGAGCAGCTCCGCGAGGCCAACGCGCCCGGCGCCATGATGCCGCCGTCCACGCAGTCAGCGCCGTCGGCGCCGTACGGGGCTCACGCCGCCCCGGCCGGCCCCCGGTTCGGCGAGGCCGACGACCCCTCCCCGGCGCGGTCCCGCGCCACCATGGCCGCCATCCAGCGCGGCACCCGGAGCGCCCGCGCGACCGGTACCGGACCGGACGCGACCGCCACCGCCCCCCACCCGGCCGCACCTTCCGCCCCCGAGGGAGCCGCGGAAGCCCCCGCCGTTCAGGAAGCCAAGGAACAGCAGTGATGACGCAGCACACCGAGACCCAGCGCGACCTCAACTGGCTGCTGGACCAGCTGGTGGCGCGGGTCCCCGAGACCCAGCACGCCATCGTCCTCTCCGAGGACGGACTGCTGGTCGGCACCTCCCAGGGCCTCGACCGGGCCGACGCCGAGCACCTCTCGGCCGTCGCCTCCGGTCTGCAGAGCCTGGCCCGCGGCGCCGGGCACCGCTTCAACGGCGGACGGGTCCGGCAGACCGTGGTCGAGATGGACCAGCTGTTCCTGTTCGTCACCACCGCCGGACAGGGCGCCCGGCTCGCCGTGCTCACCAGCGAGCAGGTGGACGCCGGGCTGATGGCCTACGAGATCAACATGCTGGTCAAGCAGGTCGGCCAGTACCTCACCGCGGCGCCGCGCAGCGACGCGGGCGGGCCCGGCCCGGGTGGCGGTGCGTGACCAGCGCCGACGCCGACGAGGGCTGGTTCTACGACAAGGACGCCGGCCACCTGGTCCGCCCCTACGCGATCACCAACGGGCGCACCGGCCCGGTCCGTGACGGCTTCGCGCTGATCACCCTGGTGGTCACAGCCGACCCGCGCACCGACACCAGCCGGTTGACCCCCGAGCCGGCCGCGATCCTCGACCTGTGCCGCGAACGCCCGCTGGCCGTGGCCGAGATCGCGGCCACCATGGACCTGCCGGTGAGCGTGGTCAAGGTGCTGCTGGACGACCTGGCGGAGGCCCGGCTGATCCTCACCCGGGCCCCGGTCCAGCTCGCCGAGGCACCGGACATCTCGCTGATCCAGGCTGTGATCGAGGGCGTCCGCAGACTCTGACCGCTTGCCGCGTCCGCCGCATCCCCACAGTTCCCCTCCAGGAGACCCGAATTGACGACCCAGAGCCTGGTGCCGGGCGCGGTCAAGATCCTCGTCGCCGGCGGCTTCGGCGTCGGGAAGACCACCATGGTCGGCTCGGTCAGCGAGATCGAACCGCTGCAGACCGAGGAGCGGATGACCCGCGCCAGCATCGGGGTCGACAGCCTCGAAGGCGTCCAGGGCAAGTCCACCACCACGGTGGCGATGGACTTCGGGCGGATCACCGTCCGCGAGGACCTGGTGCTCTACCTCTTCGGTACGCCCGGGCAGTTCCGGTTCTGGTTCATGTGGGACGACCTCGCCCTCGGCGCCCTCGGCGCGATCATCCTCGCCGACACCCGGCGGCTCGAATCCAGCTTCGCCGCCGTGGACTTCTTCGAGCAGCGCGGAATCCCCTTCGCCATCGGGGTCAACTGCTTCCACGGCCGCCGCGAGGCCACCCCGGAGGACGTCCGGCGCGCCCTCGACCTCGGGCCGGAGGTGCCGGTGGTGCTGTGCGACGTCCGGGAGCGGGCGTCCAGCAAGGAGCTGCTGCTCGCCCTGCTCGACCGGGTGCACCGGGACGCGCTGGCCGTCGGGCGCCGCTGAGGCGGCTGCGGCCGCCGGGAGCACGCCTCGGGCCAGGTCATGCCTGGGCCGGGGTCATGCCAGGCGCTGGGTCGTGCCTGCGGGCCGGGTCACACCTTCGTCGGGGTGAGCTCGGCGAGCGCGTCGACCAGCGGGGCCAGCTCGGGGAGTTCCGCGGCCTGGGCCAGGGTCGCCTCCAGGGTGGCGTCGTGCACCGGGCGGGCGGCCTCCAGCAGGGCGCGGCCCTCGGCGGTCAGCTCGGTGTAGATGCCACGCCGGTCGTCCGCGCAGAGGTAGCGGCTGAGCAGGCCCCGGTCCTCCAGGCGGCTCACCAGGCGGGTGGTGGCACTGCTGCTCAGTGCCGCCGCACGGGCCAGCTGCTGCATCCGCATGTGCCAGCCGTCCTGGCGGGAGAGCGCCTCCAGCACCGTGTACTCCACCACCGAGAGCTTGTGCTCCGCCTGGAGCGCCTTCTCCAGCGCGGCCTCGATCAGCCCGTGCAGGGCGGCGAGCGTCCGCCAGCCACCGGCCCGGACCTCGGCCGCGTCATCGCGGATGGCCATGGCTCGCCTTCCCTTCACGTTCACCTGGGCGTCCTGAGCTGTCCCCTCTCGTACAAGTATGCCATTCGGCGCCGATTATCGGTCTCTGCAAATAATTCGGCTCACAGCTCCTTCGCTCCGCCCTCAGGGCGGGCCGACCGCTGCCCCCTCAGCCCGCCGGCGCCCGCGGGACGATGACCGGCGCGCCGTCGTCCGGGGCCGACAGGACGTGGCTGTCGATGTCGTACAGCGCCCGCACCAGCGGTGCGTCCACCACCTCCCGGGGCGGCCCGCAGGCGACCACCGCGCCGTCCCGCAGGGCGACCAGCAGGTCGGCGTAGCGGGCGGCGGCCGCGAGGTCGTGCAGCACCATCACCACCGTGCGCCCGCCGGCCGCGACCGTGCGGACCAGTTCCAGCACCTCCACCGCGTGGCCGAGGTCGAGCGCGCTGGTCGGCTCGTCCAGCAGCACCACCGGGGCGTCCTGGGCGAGCACCATGGCGAGCCAGCAGCGCTGCCGCTGGCCGCCGGAGAGCTGGTCCAGGCGGCGGTCGGCGAGGGCGTCGACGCCGGTGGCGCGCAGGGCCTCGGCGGTGAGCCGCTCGTCGTCGGCCGACCACTGGCGGAACAGGCCCTGGTGCGGGTGGCGCCCGTAGCGGACCAGGCCGGCCACGGTGACCGCCTCGGGGGCCTGCGGGCTCTGCGGGAGCAGCGCGACCCGGTGGGCGGCCCGGCGCGGGCGCAACTGCCAGATGTCCTCGCCGCCGACCAGGATCCGCCCGCCGTCCGGCCTGTGCAGCCGGGCCACCGCCCGCAGCAGGGTGGACTTGCCGCAGCCGTTCGGGCCGACCACGGCCACCACCTGCCCGGCGGGCACGGTGAGGTCGATGCCGCCGAGCACCGGGCGGCCCGGGCGGTACCCGGCGGTGACGCCCTGGATCGTCAACTCCATCTCTCAGCCCCCCAGTTCGGATTGCGTTCAGGAACCGGACAGCGCCTTGCCGAGGTCGCCGATGACGACGTCGGCCGCCAGCGGTCCGCCGCGGGTGGACCAGACCGAACCGTCCACGGTGACGGCGTGGTTGTTCTTCACCGCGTTCAACTGCTGGTAGGCGGGCTTGGACTGGACGTCCTTGAGGGCGGCCCTGCCGTCGTCGGTGAGGGTGGACAGGAACAGCCAGTCGCCGTCGATCTCGGCGAGCTTCTCCAGGCTGAGCGCCGGGCTGTGGGCGTTGCCGTCCTTGTCCTGGGCGGCCGGGCGGGTGAGGCCCAGGTCGAGGGCGACGCCGCCGGCGAACTGCTTCTTCTCCATCCAGCTGGGGCCGGTGGGGTTCCAGCGGACGATGGAGACGGCGGCGCCCTTGTTCCTGCCGAGGTCGGCACCGGCCTTGGTGGCCCTGGCCTGGTAG
Source organism: Kitasatospora sp. NPDC029367 (assembly GCF_055569135.1). NCBI lineage: Bacteria > Bacillati > Actinomycetota > Actinomycetes > Kitasatosporales > Streptomycetaceae > Kitasatospora > Kitasatospora sp. NPDC029367. Next base: position 69,101 of record NZ_JBVHYH010000001.1, on the reverse strand, counting down.
TCGTCGATCACCTTGTTGGCCTGGTCGAGCTTGTTGACGGCGTTGCCGATGCCCCGGAAGGCGAGCTTCCAGTCGTCGGTGGGCGCCATGGTGACCAGGGTGGCGGGGGTGATCTCGCGCAGCTGCTTGAGCACCTGCTCGTCCTGCATGTCCCCGGCCAGGATGAGGTCGGGCTTGGCGGCGATCACCTTGTCCATCACCGGCTGGAGCAGGTTGCCGACCACCGGCACGCCCTGGACCTTGTCCTTGAGGTACGCGGGCGGCTCGTTGAGCCCCTGGCCGTTGGTGATGCCGACCGGCTTGACGCCGAGGGCGAGCACCGCGTCGAGGTCCTCCTGGGTGAGGGTGACGATCCGCTTGGGCTCGGCGGGGACTTCGACGGCCTTGCCGGTGGCGTCCTTGACGGTGCGCCTGCCGCCGTTGGCCGCGTCCGCCGCGCTGCCCGGGGCGGCGGACGCGGAGTTGGAGGGGTCCGCGGACGTGGACGAGGACCCGGAGGAGCCGCACCCGGCGAGCAGGAGGGCGGCCGCCCCGGTGACGGCCAGCGCCCGGGCCGCGCGGCGGCGGGAGGGGCGGAGCGGGCTCTGGGCGTACGGCATGGGTGCCTCCGGGGCGGGGGTGGTACGGGAGTTGGGCGGCGTCCGGGCAGCCCGGCACGACGGCGGTGCCGGCGGGGCGCCCCGTTCATTAGGTTAGCCTTACCTTATGACATCGTCGCAAGTGGGCGCCCCCGAAGCGCCCGCCGTCACCGCACCTGGCGCCCCTCCCCCACCGGCCCGCCCGCTCCGGGAGCGCGCCTGGCCGGTCGCCGTCGGGGCGGTCGCGGTGCTGCTCGCCCTCACCGCGCTCTCGCTCTCGGTCGGCGCCGGCGAGGTCGGGCCGGGACGGGTCCTGGACTACCTGCTCGACCGCGGCGGAGCCCGTGCCGACAGCCGACTCGCGCTCGTCGTCGGCGAGTTGCGGCTGCCCCGCACCCTCACCGCACTGCTGGTCGGCGCCGCCCTCGGCGTCGCCGGCGCCCAGCTCCAGTCCGTCACCCGCAACCCGCTGGCCGAGACCGGCCTGCTCGGCGTCAACGCGGGCGCCTCGCTCGGCGTCGTGCTCGGCATCGCCGTGCTCGGCGTGCAGACCTCCTACGGGTACCTCGCCCTCGCCTTCGGCGGCGCCGTCCTCGCCAGCACCCTGGTCCTGCTGATCGCCGGCAGCCGGGGCGGCGGCTCCCCCGTGCGCCTGGTCCTCGGCGGCTCCGCCGTCGGCGCGACCTTCTGCGGCATCACCGGCGTGCTCATCGTCAACTCGCCCGAGGCGTACGACCGTTACCGGATCTGGGTGCTCGGCTCACTGGCCGGGGTGGAGGGCTGGACGACCCTGGGCCAACTCGCCCCCGTCCTCGGCGCCGGCTTCCTGCTCGCCCTGCTCACCACCCGGCCGCTCACCGCCCTCGCCCTCGGCGACGACCTCGCCCGCGGCCTCGGCCACCGGCCCGGCGCCACCCGCGCCGCCGTCGCCGCCGCCGTCACGCTGCTCACCGCCTCGGCGGTCGCCCTGGCCGGGCCGATCTCCTTCCTCGGCCTGCTCGCCGGCTTCCTGGCCCGCGCCCTCGCCGGGCCCCGGATCGGCCGACTCACCCTGCTCGCCGGGCTGTTCGGCGCCGCCGTGCTCACCGGCGCGGACGTGCTCGCCCGGGTGGTCGCCCGGCCGTTCGAGGCGCCGGTCTCGGTGATCGTCGCCCTGGTCGGCGCCCCCGCGCTGATCGCCATGGTCCGCTCCCGCCGCTCCGCCGCCCTGGCGCTCGGCGACCCCGCCGCCGAGGCCCCGCCCGTCCGGCGCGCCGAACCGCGCCCGGCACGGCCGGACCCGGCCATCCGCTACGGCGCGTGGTCCCTGCTGGTACCGCGCCGGCCGCTGCTCGCCGGACTCGGCCTGGCCGCCGCCCTGCTCGCCGCCGTGGTCGCCGCCGCGCACGCCGGACAGAGCGAACTCGGCCTCGGCGAGACCTTCCAGGCCGTGTTCGGCCACGGCGAGCGGCTGGACGTGCTGCTGGTCCAGAAGTTCCGCCTCGGCCGGATCGTCGCCGGACTCGCCGCCGGAGCCGCCCTCGGCCTCGCCGGCTGCCTCACCCAGACCCTGGCCCGCAACCGGCTCGCCACCCCCGAACTCCTCGGCGTCAACGACGGCGCCACCGCCGCCGTGCTGATCTCCGCCACCGCCTCCGGCACCTTCGGCGCCTGGTGGGCCGGACCGCTCGGCGCGCTGGCCGCCGTCCTGGTCGTCAGCCTGGTCTCCGGCGGGCTCGGCGCCCGCGGCTACCGGGTGCTGGTCGTCGGACTCGCCATGTCGGCGCTCGCCTCGGCCGTCATCCAGGTCGCCCTCGCCCGGCGCTCGCTCAACTCCGCCGGCTCGCTGTACGTCTGGACCTCCGGCAGCCTCAACGGCCGGGACTACGCCGTCGCCACGCCCGTGCTCATCGGACTCGCCGTCCTGGTGCCGACCGCCCTGGTGGTGGCCCGGCGGCTGGCGGTGCTGCGCTTCGACGACAGCGTGGCCGCCTCGCTGGGCGTCGACCCCGGCAGGGTCCGGCTCGCCTGCCTGCTGCTCGCCGTCGCCCTCGCCGGGCTCGCCGTCGGGGTCTGCGGGCCGGTCGGCTTCGTCGCCCTCGCCGCGCCCGTACTCGCCGCCCGGCTGGCCGGACCGACCCGGGTGCCGGTGCTCGGCTCCGCGCTCACCGGCGCACTGCTCGTCGTCCTCGCCGACACCCTCGGACGGGTGCTGATCGGCGGGGTGGAGATCCCCGTCGGCATCGTCACCACCGTGCTCGGCGGCCCCTTCCTGCTCTGGGTGCTGCTCGGGCGCCGCCAGAGCGCCGCCTGAACCGACCCCGGAGCTGAGACCTTTGGCTGCCTTCCCCCTGATCGCCCCCGATCCGGACGACCCCGCCCACCGGCTGGTCACCTTCGTGCACGACGAGGACGACTGCGACGGCGTGCTCGCACTCCTCCACACCGTCACCGACAAGGACCGGCACGCCGGCGACCTGACCCCCCATCTGATGACCCGCCGCAACGACCGCTGGGAGATCACCTACCGGCTGCGCGCCGACCACCGCGCCTCCTACCAGCTGCACCCCTTCCGCGGCGCGCCCCCCGGCACCACCCGGGCCGACTGGCTGCACGTCCTCGACCACGCCCGCCCCGACCCGCACGACACCGAACCCCGCCTCCCCGCCCGCGACGGCCGCCACCCCGCCTCGGTGCTCAGCCTGCCGCAGGCCCCCGCCCAGCCGTACGCCCGGCGGCGGGAGGACGTGCCGCGCGGGCGGACGCTCCCCCGTACAGTGGCCGGCCGGCGGGTGGACGTCCACCTCCCCGCCGGGCACGGGCACGGGCACGGGCGTGGGCCCGGGCATGGGCACGGAGCCGGCCTCGGCCTCGGCCCGTACCCGGTGGCGGTGCTGCTCGACGGCGAGATGTGGGGCGAGGTGCTGTCCGTCGGCGACACCCTCGACAACCTCACGGCCGACGGCGCCATCCCGCCCACCGTCGCCCTGCTGGTGCACACCATGGGGCCGGGCCGCCCCGAGGAGCTGAGCTGCAACCCGGCCTTCGTCGACCACCTCGCCGACCACCTTCTCCCCTGGGCCGCAGCGGAGTTCGGCACCACCGACGACCCGCGCCGGACCGTCATCGCCGGCCAGAGCGCGGGCGGCCTCACCGCCGCCTTCGCCGCCTACCGGCGCCCCGAGCGCTTCGGCAACGCGCTCTCCCAGTCCGGCTCCTTCTGGTGGCCGGACGAGACGGAGTTCGACGAGGGCAGCGAATGGCTGACCCGCCGCTTCGCCGCCGAACCGCGACGGGAGGCCCGCTTCTACGTCGAGGTCGGCCTCCAGGAGTGGATGCTGCTCACCCAGAACCGGCACCTGCGCGACGTGCTCACCGCCCGGGGGTACGAGGTCGAGTACCGCGAGTTCAACGGCGGCCACGACTACGCCTGTTGGCGCGGCGGCCTGGCCGACGGGCTGGCGCACCTGCTGGGCCGGGCGCCGACGAACGGCCCGTACCGGCCGAACGGCTGACGGCACAGGGCTGACAGCAGACGGCTGACGGGCAGCACCGCGGTGCTGCCCGTCAGCCGGTTCGGACCCGCTGGCCCTCGCTAGCCCTGCTTGATCGCGGAGATGTCGAACTCCAGCACCACCTTGTCGCCGACCAGCACGCCGCCGCCCTCCAGCGCCGCGTTCCAGGTCACCCCGAACTCCTTGCGGCTGATCGTCACCGAACCCTCCAGGCCCACCCGCAGGTTGCCGTACGGGTCCACCGCGTTGCCGGTGTACTCGAAGTCGATGGTGACCGGGCGGGTGGTGTCCTTGATGGTGAGGTCGCCGGTGACCCGGTAGTCGGTCTCGGAGACGACCTCGACCGAGGTCGAACGGAAGGTGATGTCAGGGAAGTTGGGGGCGTCCAGGAAGTCGTTGGTCCGCAGGTGCTGGTCGCGCTGCTCCACCCCGGAGTCGATGCTCTCCGCCTTGATCACCACCTGGCCGGACGACCGCGTGGGATCGGCCCCGTCCAGGTGCGCGGTGCCCTCGAACTGCCCGAACGAACCCCGCACCTTGGTCACCATGGCGTGCCGCGCGACGAAGCCGATCCGGGAGTGCGCGGGGTCGAGGACGTAGTCCCCGGTGAGCTCGGGAAGCGAAACGGTCATGAGGTACCTCCAAGAGTGGCCTGGATCCGGACGTCAGCCTGCAAGGTGTCAGGCCAATGCAGTACCCGCCCGCCCGCCGCGCGGCACCACCCCGCCAAGTTCCCGCCAACGGGTGAAGCCGCCTCAGTCCCGGTACGGGACCAGCCTCGCCAGGTCCAGCTCGAAGCCGAACGGCTCGGGAATCCGGATCGTCTCGCCGAACTCCCGCTCGGTACGGGTGTGGTAGCGGTCGCGGTTCGGCTCCGAGAACAGGGTGACGGTCTTCTGGCGTGGGTCGATGATCAGATAGAGCGGGAAGCCCATCCGGGGGTAGTCACGGACCTTCCCCGTCCAGTCGTTGTCGGGGTTGGACGGGGAGACGACCTCGACCGCGATCAGCGCGAGCTCCGCCGGGATGTTGTGCCCGGCCAGGTCGATGACGTCCTCCGGCAGGTAGGTGAGGTCCGGATTCCGGACGGCGCCGACTTCGGGCGACGAGAGATCGCTGTTCCCGCTCGTGAAGTAGCCCGCCGGGCAGTGCGCGTCGAACTGGCGCTGCACGATCGACAGGTTCAGCTGGTGGATCGAGGACGGCGGCGCCTGCACGACGATGAGCTCGCCGGACAGCTCGACCTTGAAACCGTCCGGAAGGCTGCGCCGGGCCGCTTCGAGAAGGCGGTAGCGCTCGGGGTTCATGCGGTCTCCTCCGGTGCTCCTGTCACCGTACGGTAGTCGGGGCGGACGGGAGGATCCTCCCGCCCGCCCCGATCGCGTCCTCCTCAGTCCTCAGCCCGCCGGGGGCGGGGGCGGGCCCTGGGCCGGGAGGCGGCGGGCGAGGAGGGCTCCGGCGGCGACCAGGGCGGCGGTGAGGGCCAGGGCGAGCCGGTACGGGGTGGGGTCGGCGCCGTCGCCGAGGGCGCCGATCAGGGCGGCGGTGGCGGCGATGCCGAGGGCGCCGCCGAGGGTGCGCAGGATGGTGAACAGGGCCATCGCCCGGCCCATCGCGGGCGGTGGCACGTCGGCGAAGCCGGCGATCTGGACGGTGAGCACGGCGGTGCCCAGCACCAGTCCGACGGCGAACATCAACACCCGTACGGCCCAGGGGTTCTCGGCCACGCCGAGGGCGGCGAGGACCGCCGCGGCCAGCAGCAGGGCGGGCAGCGCGAGGCGGCGCGGGCCGAGCCTGGGCAGCAGCCGGTCGACCACCTGGGAGGCGGCCATCAGGCCGATCGCCTCCGGGAAGACGCTGAGCCCGGCGTCCAGGGCGGTGGCGCCGCGGGCGGCCTGGTAGAGCAGGGGCAGCACGAACAGGGCGCCCATCAGCCCGGCCGAGGTGAGCAGGGCCAGCCAGCTCGCCGCGCCGTAGCAGCGGTCGGCGAGCAGTCGCAGGTCCACCAGCGGTTCGGGCGAGCGCAGCTGGTTCCGTACCGCGAGTCCCAGCAGGGCGGCCCCGGCGAGGCCGCCGAGCCAGACCGCCGGTGCCGTCCAGCCGTGGGCCGGGCCGAAGCCGAGGGCGTAGGTGAGCAGGCCGAGGCCCGGGGTGGCGAGCAGGAAGCCGCGGGTGTCGAAGCGGCCGGCCGGGGGTTCCGGTTCGGTCCGCAGGGCGGCCAGGCCGAGCGCCACGGCGAGGATGCCGACCGGCAGGTTGACCAGGAACAGCCAGTGCCAGGAGAGGTGTTCGGTGAGGAAGCCGCCGAGGGGCGGTCCGAGGGCGGGCATCAGGGCGGTCGGCACGATCAGGATCCGGCCGAGGCGCGGGCGCTCCTGCGGCGTGAAGGAGCGGAACAGCAGGGTCATGCCGACCGGGGTGAGCAGCCCGCCGGCCACGCCCTGGACGGCGCGGGCGGCGGCCAGCGTGCCGAGGCCGGGGGCGGCGGCGCAGAGCGCGGAGGCCAGGGTGAAGACGGCGAGCGCGCCGAGGAAGACCCGCTTGACGCCGTACCGGTCACCGAGCCAGCCGGCCACCGGCAGGCCGAGGGCCAGGCCGACCAGGAAGGCGGTCTCGACCGGGTTGGCGGCCGGGACGGGCCGGCCGAAGTCCTCGGCGATCCGGTACAGCGCGGGGTTGACGATGGTCGAGTCGAGGCCGTTCATGCACATCGCGGCGGTGTACACGACGACCACGGCGGCGCGCCCCGCGAGCAGGGGACGCGCCGGGGACGCGACGGGGGGAGGGGTCACAGGTCGGTCCAGTGCGCGGTGATCCAGGCCAGGGCGTCGGGGCGGGCGCAGGGGCCGTGGGCGACGCTCCAGCCGGCCGGGACGGCGGCGAAGGCGGGCCACAGGGAGTGCTGGCCCTGGTCGTTGACGAGGGCCAGGAACGCGCCGTCGGCGTCGAAAGGGTTGACGGGGGCGTCACTCATGGTCGGAGTTCTCCAGGTGGTCGGCGATCACGCTCGCGATGTGCGCGATCGGGGCGGGCAGGGTCATGTCCTTGTGCGAGCAGGCCACGTCGGTGTTGTCGATCCGGCCGGTCACGTAGGGGGCCCAGAGTTCGGGCACCAGGGTCTCGTCGATGGTGTCGACGGTGGCCCGGAAGAACCGGACGTCGCCGTGGAAGGGCCGGTGGTCGTAACCCCGCACCAGGTGGTTGGTGTTGAGGTAGATCGCGTTGAGCGCCGTCACGGTGGCCCGGTCCAGCCCGGCCAGCGGGCTGCCCTCGCGGCCCAGCAGCTCGATCACGGCGTCGAGTTCGAGCGGCTGCCCGGCGAGGTCGTCCGGTCCGAAGCCGCCCATGGTGAGCAGTGCCTCCAGGGCTTCGGCCTGGTCCGGGACGGGGAGTTCGCGGAAGCCCTCGGCCGGGTAGGCGTCCAGGATCGCCAGCAGCTCGACCTGCCGGCCCAGTTCCTGGAGCCGGACGGCGACGGCGTGGGCGATGATCCCGCCGGTCGACCAGCCGAGCAGCCGGTACGGCCCCTCGGGCTGGACCTCGCGCAGCCGGTCGGCGTAGTGCGCGGCCAGCTCCTCCATGGTCGCGGGCAGCGGTTCGCCGACGGTGGCGGCGCCGACGCCCTGGGCCTGGAGGCCGTAGAGGGGGACGTCGGCCGGGAGGTGGCGGATCAGGCCGGTGTAGCACCAGCTGAGGCCGCCGGCCGGGTGGATCGCGAACAGCGGGGCGCGGCGGCCGGGGGCGGTGGGCCGCAGCGGGAGCAGGACGTCCAGGGCGTCGGCGCCGGGGGTGCCCTCGGACAGGGAGGCGTCGAGCGCGGCCACGCTGGAGGCCTGGAACAGCGCGCCGATGCCGACCTCCAGGCCGAGCACCTCGCGGATCCGGCCGGCCAGCCGGACCACCAGCAGGGAGTGGCCGCCGAGCGCGAAGAAGTCGTCCTCGACCCCGACCGTCTCCAGGCCCAGGACTTCGGCGAAGAGCTGGCAGAGCTGCTGCTCGCGCGGGCTGCGGGGCGGGCGGCCGGCTCCGGCGGCGGGGGCCTCGGGGGCGGGCAGGGCGCGGCGGTCGAGCTTGCCGTTGGCGGTCAGCGGCAGTCGGTCGAGCAGCACCACGGCGGAGGGCACCATGTGGGCGGGCAGCTCGGCGGCGGCGTGGGCGCGCAGGGCCTCGGATACGGCCGTGCCCACCGCGTAGCCGACCAGGCGCTGGTCGCCGGGGGTGTCCTCGCGGACCACCACGGCGGCGTCGGCGACGGCCGGGTGGGCGGCCAGCACGGCCTCGATCTCGCCGAGTTCGATCCGGAAGCCGCGCAGCTTGACCTGCTGGTCGGCGCGGCCGAAGTACTCCAGTACGCCGTCCGCGCGGCGGCGGGCGAGGTCGCCGGAGCGGTACATCCGGGTGCCCCGCTCGCCGAACAGCTCGGCGTGCGGGTCGGCGACGAAGCGGGTGGCGGTGAGTTCGGGGCGGCCGAGGTAGCCGCGGGCCAGGCCGGCCCCGGCGACGTACAGCTCGCCGGTGACGCCGGGCGGGACGGGCTGGAGGTGCTGGTCCAGGACGTAGACCCGCAGGTCGGGGATGTTGACGCCGATGGTGCTGCTGCTGGTCGCGGCGGCGCTCGCCCGGTCGAGGGCGATGTACGAGACGTGCACGGTGGTCTCGGTGATGCCGTACATGTTGACCAGGGTCGGGGCGTCCTGCGGGTGCCGGGAGTACCAGTCGTCCAGGCGGCCGAGTTCGAGCGCCTCGCCGCCGAACACCACGTAGCGCAGGGCGAGTTCGCTGCCGGGGCAGTCCCGGTCGGCGGCGCTGAGCTGGTAGAAGGCGGACGGGGTCTGGTTGAGCACCGTGACGCGCTCGCGGGCGAGCAGGTCGAGGAAGGCCGCCGGGTCGCGGCTGACCAGGTGCGGGACGACGACCAGTCGGCCGCCGTGCAGCAGCGCGCCCCACAGCTCCCAGACCGAGAAGTCGAAGGCGTAGGAGTGGAAGAGCGTCCAGACGTCCTGGTCTTCGAAGCCGAACCAGTGGTCGGTGGAGCTGAACAGCCGGGCGACGTTGCGGTGGGTGACGGGCACGCCCTTGGGCCGGCCGGTGGAGCCGGAGGTGTAGATGACGTACGCGGTGTCCTCTGCGCGCAGCGGCCGGGTGCGTTCGTGCTGGGCCAGCGGGGTGGCCGGGTACCGTGCCGGCTCCGGCCCGTCGACCAGGAGTCGGGGGACGGCGTGGGCGGGCAGTCGGGGGGCGGTGGCCCGGTCGGTGAGCAGGGCGGCGGGGGTGGCGTCGGCCAGCATGTAGGCGAGGCGGTCGGCCGGGTAGTCGGGGTCGAGCGGGAGGTAGGCGGCGCCGGACTTGGCGACCGCGAGCAGGGCGACGACCAGGTCGACCGAGCGGGGCAGGGCGAGGGCGACGATGGTGCCGGGGCCGATGCCCCGGTCGGCCAGCAGGCGGGCCAGGCGGTCGGCGCGGGCGGCGAGTTCGGTGTAGTCGAGCCGTTCGTCACCACAACTGACCGCGATGGAACGGGGGTTGGCGGCGGCCGCGGCCTCGAACAGCTCGGGCAGGGTGGCATCGGGCGGGGCAGGGAGTGCGGCGGTGCCGTTCCACTCGACCAGGGCGCGGTGCCGTTCCGGCTCGCTGATCAGCGGCAGCCGGCCGATCGGGGTGTCCGGGTCGGCGGCGGCCGCGGTGAGCAGTCGGGCGAGGCGCTCGGCGAGGGCGGTCGCGGTGGCGGGCCCGAAGAGGTCGGTGCGGTACTCCAGGAAGCCGCCGATGCCGCCGCCGGGCCGCTCCCCCGCGTTGAGGGTGAGGTCGAACTTGGCGGTGCCGCTGGGGATCGCGGCGATCTCGGCGGTCAGGCCGCCGCCGAGCGGGACGGGTTCGTCGGCGCGGCTCTGCCAGGCGAGCATCACCTGGAACAGCGGGTGGCGGGCGAGCGAGCGGGCCGGGTTGAGCTCCTCGACCAGCCGGTCGAAGGGCAGGTCGGCGTGCTCGTGCGCAGCCAGCACGGTGGCGCGCACGCGCCGGAGCAGCTCCCGGAAGGACGGGTCGCCGGCGGTGTCGGTGCGCAGCACCGCGGAGTTGACGAAGTAGCCGACCAGGGCGGCGGTCCGCTCGTCCTCGCGCCCGGCGAGCGGGGTGCCGACGGGGATGTCGGTGCCGCAGCCGTGCCGGGTGAGCAGCGCGGCGAGGCCGGCCTGGACGGCCATGAACACGGTGCTGCCGGTGGAGCGGGCGAGCGCGGCGAGGGCGGTGTGCGCCTCGGCGCCGAGGGTGAAGGGGACGGTGGCGCCGTCGTGGCCGGCCACCGGCGGGCGGGGGCGGTCGGTGGGCAGGTCGAGCTGGTCGGGCAGGCCGGCCAGGGCGGTGCGCCAGTGCTCGGTCTGCCGTACGGCGAGCGGGGTGGGCGCGTCCACGGTGCCGAGCAGCTGGCGCTGCCAGGCGGCGTGGTCGGCGAACTGGACGTCCAGTGGGGCGAGTTCGGGTGCGTGTCCGGCCTGCCGGGCGGTGTAGGCGGCGGCGAGGTCGTGCAGCAGCGGGGTGGTGGAGGCGCCGTCGCCCGCGATGTGGTGGAGCAGCAGGAGCAGGGTGTGCCGCTCGGGGCCGTGGCCGAACAGCGTGGCGCGCAGCGGGGGTTCGGCGGTGAGGTCGAAGGCGTAGCGGACGGCGTCGGCCATCTGTTCGGTGCCGTTGCCCTCGCCCTCGCCGTCGCCGTTGCCCTCGCCGTCGATTGCGCCGTCGCCGCCGTCGCCGCCGTCGTGGAGTTCGATCGGGGCGGGCGCCAGGATCCGCTGGTACGGCGTGCCGTCCGGCTCCTCGCCGTAGACGGTGCGCAGGACTTCGTGCCGGGCGGTGAGGTCGCCGAGGGCGAGGGTGAGGGCGGCGCGGTCGAGCGGGCCGGTGAGGGTGAGGGCGAGCGGGATGTTGTAGGTGGGGCTGGGGCCTTCGAGCCGGTGCAGGAACCAGAGGCCGCGCTGGGCGGGCGAGAGCGGCATCCGGTCGGTGCGCGGCACAGGCACCAGGGCGGGGCGCGGCTCGGGCCCGGCCCCAGGGCGCCCGTCCTGCGGTTCGGGCCGGAGCAGGGCGGCGAGGGCGGCCGGGGTCGGGTGGCGGAAGACGTCGGCGAAGGCGACCGGTGCGGCGAAGGTCTCGCGCAGCCGGGCGGCCAGGCGACCGGCGAGCAGGGAGTGGCCGCCGAGGTCGAAGAAGGAGTCCTCCCGGCCGGGTGCGGCGGGCAGGCCGAGGACGTCGGCGAACAGCCCGCAGACCAGTTCCTCCTGCGGGGTGGCGGCGGCCGCGCCGGGGGCGGTGACACCGGGGGCGGCGGCGGGGGGCTCGGGGAGGGTTCGGTGGTCCAGCTTGTCGTGGGCGGTGCGCGGCAGTTCGTCCAGCAGCAGGACGGCCGCCGGGACCATGTGGGCGGGCAGCCGGGCGGCGAGCGCGGCACGCAGGGCCTCGGGGTCGGGGAGCTCGGCGGCTTCGGGACCTGAACCGGCGGCGGGGAGCCCACTGGCGGCGGGAACGACGTAGCCGAGCAGTCGCTTGCCCTGCGGCCCGGGGCGGGCGATCACCACGGCCTGAGCCACGCCGGGCAGTTGGGCGAGGACGGCGGCGATCTCGCCGGGTTCGATCCGGAAGCCGCGGATCTTCACCTGGTCGTCGGCGCGGCCGAGGAACTCCAGGGTGCTGTCGGGGCGGCGGCGAGCGAGGTCGCCGGTGCGGTACATCCGGTCGCCGGGCGGGCCGAAGGGGTCGGCAAGGAAGCGTTCGGCGGTGAGGTCGGGGCGGCCGAGGTAGCCGCGGGCCAGGCAGGCACCGGCCACGTACAGTTCGCCGGTCACGCCGTCGGGCGCGGGGCGCAGCGAGCCGTCCAGGACGTAGGCGCGGGAGCCGCGCACCACCCGGCCGGTCGGGGCGCCGTCCGGGCCCGGGGTCCAGGCGTAGGCGTCGACGGTGGTCTCGGTGGGGCCGTAGAGGTCGATCGGGTGCAGACCGGGGACGGCGGCCAGCCGCTGCCAGAGGGCGGGCGGGGTGGCCTCGCCGCCGACCGCGAGCACCGACGGGCGGTGCCGGTCCGCGTCCAGCACGCCTTCGGCGAGGAGGACTTCGAGGTAGGAGGGGGTGAGGTCGAGGTAGTCGATGCGCTCGCGGTGGAGGTGGGCGGCGAGGGCGGCCGGGTCGCGGTAGGTGGCGTCGTCCAGCAGGTGGAGCTCGTGGCCGTGGACCATCCACAGCACCGGGTCCCAGGAGGCGTCGAAGGCGAAGGAGGCGCTGTGGGCGATGCGCAGGCGCTCGCGGCCGGTGCGGCGGACGGCGGGGGCGATGTGGTCCTCGCCGTGGCCGGCGTGCAGGTTGGCGAGCGAGGCGTGGGTGACGACCACGCCCTTGGGGCGGCCGGTGGAGCCGGAGGTGTGCAGCACGTAGGCGGCGTCGTGGAGGTGCGGGGCCGGCAGGGGTGCCTCGGCGGTCTCCGGCGCGTCCTGCGCGCGCTGCGTGCGCTGCGTGCGCTGCGTCGATGCCTCGGCGTCGGACGGTCGTACGGCGGGCAGGCCGGGCGGCAGGTCGAGGTCGGCGAGCGCCTCGGGGGTGCCGACCGCGCAGACCGGGCGGGCGTCGGCCAGCACGGCGGCGAGCCGCTGCCGGGGGTGGGCCAGGTCGAGGCTGACGCAGGCGCCGCCGGCCTTGAGCACGGCGAGCATCGCGACCAGGGTGTCCGCGCTGCGCGGCAGGGCGAGGGCGACGGGCGCGCCGCCGTGCACGCCGAGGCCGCGCAGGCGGCGGGCGAGGCGGTCGGAGCGGCGCTCCAACTCGCCGAAGGTGAGGGAGGTTTCGCCGCAGCGGACGGCGACGGCGTCCGGGGTGCGGGCGGCCTGGGCGGAGAACAGCTCGGGCACGGTCCGCTCGACCGGTGGTTCGGTACGGCCTTCGGTGGCGCGGCGCAGGGCGTCGGCGTCCAGCAGGTCGATCCGGGCGATCGGCGTCGTCGGGTCGGTGAGCAGCAGCTCGGCGAGACCGTCGAGGTAGCGCAGCAGGCCGTCGCGGTGGGCGGCCAGCGAGTCGGCGCCGTGGCGGGCCGGGTCGGCGTCGAGGACCAGGCGCAGGGCGCCGTCGGGGTCGGGCGAGACGTTCACGGCGAGGTCGTCGACCGGCCCGGCGGCGAGGTTGCGGACCACGCCCGGCAGGCCGGCCAGGTCGAGGTCGGTCTCGAAGGCCTTGATGTTGACCATCGGGCCGAAGAGGGCGCGGCGTTGGCCGGTGCGGCCGAGGTCGCGGCGCAGGTCCTCCAGCGGGTAGCGCTGGTGGCGGCGGGCGGTGCGCAGGGCGCGGACCACCTGGCGCAGCAGGTCCTCGGCGGTGTCGGCGGGGCGGACGGCGAGGCGTAGCGGCAGGACGTTGGCGGCGGCGACGGGCGTGCGCAGGGCGGCGGGGCCGCGGCGGTTGGCGAGCGGGAGGCCGAGCAGGACGTCCTCGGCGCCGGTCAGGCGGTGCAGGTAGCCGGCGGTGGCGGCGAGGAGGAGTTCGGCCCAGGTGGCCCGGGCCGTGGCGGCGGTGTGCTCCAGCCGCTCCCGGGTGCCGGCGGGGAGGGTGGCGGTCAGTCGCAGCGGGGTCGGTGCGGGCCCGGGGTGCCCGGCGGGGGTGCCCGGCAGGACGGCCGGCAGCACGGCCGGGGCGTCGGTGCCGGCGAGGTGGGCGGACCAGTGGGCGCGGTCGGTGCGGTAGTCCTCGCCCGCGCGGTAGGCGGCCTCCTCGGCGGCGGCCTCGGCGAGGCGGGCGAAGGGGCTGGGGTCGGGGTCGGTGCCGGTGGTGCGGGCGGTGTAGTGGGCGGCGACGCGGTCGCCGAGGAGGGTCAACGCGTAGGCGTCGACGGCGAGGTGGTGGATCCGGCGGTACCAGATCCGGTGGTCGTCGGCGAGCCGGATGAGGGCCTGGGTGAACAGCGGGCCGGTGGTGAGGTCGGCCGGGCGGGCGAGGTCGGCGCGCATCCAGGCCTCGGCCTCGGCGGACGGGTCCTCGGCGGCGCGCAGGTCGAGGCGGTGCAGCGGCCAGCGGTGACCGGGGTTCAGGCGCTGGTGCGGGGTGCCGTCCGGGCCGGTGACGACGACCGCGCCGAGGGCCTCAGCCTCGGCCAGCGTCTGTCGCAGGGCCGCCTCGAAGGCCTCCTCGTCGAGCGGTCCGGTGATCTCGACGGCGTCGCCGGTGTTGTAGACCGGGCTGGCGGGGTCGAGCGACTGGGCGTACCAGACGGCGGCCTGGGCGGCGAGCAGCGGGACGTCGGCGGGCCGGGCCCCCGTGGGCTCCTGATCGACGGGCTGCTGATCGACGGGCTGCGTTTCGACGGCGGGCATGGTGCGGAGAGCTCCTCGGGGGATCCGGAACGCCTTACTTAGGTTAGCCTAATCTAACTTCATACGATCTGGTCAACGGCCCGTTGCGGCCGCGCCCCTGACATCCCGGAGACGCCCATGGCCCAGCCCGAGAACCAGCCTCAAAACCGGTCACGGAAGCAGTCCGGAAAGCAGCCCCGGGACCGGCCCCGGGACCGGGTGCCGAGCGCGGCCAAGCAGGCCGTCCGCGAATGCGTCCACGCGCACGGGGCGGAACTGCTGGCGCTCAGCCACCGCATCCACGCCCATCCCGAGACCGCTTTCGAGGAACACCGGGCGGCCGCCTGGTGCGCCCAACTGCTGCGCTCCCACGGCTACTCGGTCACCGCACCCGCCCACGGCCTGGCCACCGCGTTCACCGCGAGCCTCGGCAGCGGGCCGGTCACCGTCGCGCTGGTCTGCGAGTACGACGCCCTCCCCGGCCTCGGGCACGCCTGCGGGCACAACCTGATCGCCGCCGCCGGCGTTGGCGCGGCGCTCGGGCTCGCCCCGTACGCGGACCAACTCGGGCTCACCGTACGGGTGATCGGCGCGCCGGCCGAGGAGCGCGGGGCCGGCAAGGCCCTGCTGCTGGAGGCGGGGGCCTTCGACGGGGTGGACGCGGCGATGATGGTGCACCCCTGCCCGGTCGAGGTCGCCGACTTCCGCTCCTTCGCGCTCGGCACCCTGTCCGTCCGCTACACCGGTCGCGCCGCCCACCCCAGCCTCAACCCGCACGAGGGCCGCAACGCCGCCGACGCGCTCACTGTCGCCCAGGTCGCGCTCGGGCTGCTGCGGCAGCAACTCCCGGCCCAGTGGCGGGTGCACGGCATCACCACGGCGGCCGGAACCGCCCCGAACCTGATCCCCGACAGCGCGAGCGCCGAGTACGAGATCCGCGCCTCGGCGGCCGAGGACCTCGCGCAGCTGCGGGCCCGGGTCGAGGACTGCTTCCGAGCCGGGGCACTGGCCACCGGCTGCGAGGTGGAGCTGACCAGGCCCGAGCCGGACTACCTGGACATGCGCTCCGACCCCGCGCTGCTCGCGCACTGGCGCGCCAACGCGGCGGCGCTGGGCCGGCCGGAGCCGGTCGAGCGCGGGCCGTTCGCCTGCACGGACATGGGGAACGTCTCGCACGTGGTGCCCGCCATCCATCCGGTCCTGGACATCACCGGGGGCTCCTGCGCGCCGCACGAGGCGGCCTTCGCGGAGGCGGCGGTCGGGGCGGCGGCCGAACGGGCCCTGCTGGACGGCGCGGTGGCGATGGCGTGGACGGCGATGGACCTGGCGGGGGGCGGGGGCTGACGGAGGGCCAGCTGGCAGGTGACGGGTGGCGGCTGACAGATAACAGATGACAACTTTCAGCGAACAGATTTCAACTTTCATCATCTGTTCGCTGAAAGTTGTTCGCTGTCAGCTGTCAGCCGTCAGCCGCCGCCCCCAGCACCACCGCTGCGCCCGTCCGCAGCGGCCAGAGGAAGCCCCAGTGCGGCAGCCGCAGTTGCAGCACCCGGTCGCCCGGGCCGATCGGGTGGGCGGCCTGGAGCTCGCGGATCCGCCGGTCCGCCTCGGCGTGGGTCAGCCGGACGGCGGCCGGGCGCCCGCCCGGGCCGTACCCGACGCTGAACAGGTGCTGCGGGGTGAGCGCGCGCGGCGGGTCGGTGTCCAGCTCGCCGGTGGTGTCGAGGCAGCCCGGAGCACCCGGCGTCCCCTCCCCCAGCACGCAGACCAGCTCGTTCTCGGCGCGCAGCCAGTCCCGCCGCCCGGGCGGGTCCGCCGGGTCCAGCGACAGCCACGCCGCACCGGACTTGGCCACCGCGAGCACCGCCGTCAGCCGCTCCTCCGGACGGCCGGCGGGCGCCAGCCCGACCACCGTGCCCGGCCGGGCACCGCGCCGGGCCAGGGCCCGGGCCAGCCGGTTGGCCGAGGCGTTCAACTCCCGGTAGGTCACCACCCCGCCGTCCGCGAGCACCAGCGCCGGGGCCTGCGGAGTCCGGGCCGCCTGGGCCTCGACCGGGCCGACCACGGTGGTGGCCGGGTACTCGACCGCCGGACCGGGCCGCAGCGGTTCCGACAGGACCAGCCCCTCCGCCGCCAGCAGCCCGGCCGGGCCCTCCCCCGCGAAAGGACCGTCCGCCGAAGGACCCGCTGCGCCCGCCTCCCGTACGACCGCCTCCATCAGGCCACGCCCAGCAGTTCGGCCCAGGCCTCCACGGACGGCCGCTCCGCGAGCCGTACGAACTCCACCTCGGCACCCTCGGCCCGCCAGCGCTCGGCCAGGGTCATCAGGCGGATCGAGTCCAGCCCCCAGTCGGCCAGGTTCTCGTCCAGCGGGATGCCCGCCGGGTCCTCGCCGAGCAGGTCGGCGACCTCGGCCCGGATCCGCTCCACCGTGAAACCGGTTGCGTCGAAACCGGTCGCGTCGAAACCGGTTGCTTCCACGCCCGTCACTTCCCGTCCGTCCCTTCCAGCGCTGCGCGTACGACGTCCGCGGTGGTGACCACCCCGCACCGCCCGGCGATCCACTCCAGTGCGGCGCGGTGCTCGTCCGGTCCGAAGTCGGCGACCGCGTCGGCCACCACGAAGGCCCGGACGTCCCGCATCCAGGCGTCGCAGGCGGTGGCCTGCACGCCGATGTGGGCGTACACCCCGGTGATCACCAGCTGGTCGCGGCCCTGGTCGCGCAGCAGCTGCGCCAACCCGGTGCGCACGAAGGCGCTGTACTTCCACTTGGTGAGGACGGTGTCGCCCCCGGCCGGGGCGACGGCGTCGGCGACCGCGGTGGCACGCGGGTCGTCGGGGATGCCGGGGCCCCAGAAGTCCTGCTGGAGTCCGCGTTCGGCCGGGCTCTGCCCGCCGCGCTGCGCCGAGTAGACGACCGGCACCCCGCTCGCGCGGGCCGCGGCGGTCAACGCGGCCACGTTGTCGAGGAGTTCGGGCACGGGGGTGGCGTCGCCCGGGAACGCGTCCAGGAAGTGGTTCTGCAGGTCGTGCACCAGCAGCACGGCGCGGGCCGGGTCCACCGTCCAGGAGACCCGGTTGGCGGGCAGCTCCCCGGCGGCGGGCAGCGGATAGGAGGGAATGCGGGGCAGGCCCACGATGGTCGAACTCCTTGAATTCGCAGGGGTGATGGTGAGTACCGGGGCTGTCACAAAGCCGGGAGGGAGGCCGCGACGGCGGCCCGCAGGTCCTTCTTGCTGACCTTGCCGATCCCGGTGGCGGGGAAGGCGTCGACGAACTCCACCCGGTCCGGCACCTTGTACTCGGCCAGTCCGCGCCCGCGCACGAAGCGCTTCAACTCGACGCCCTTCGGCGGCTGTTGACGGTGCTCGGCGCGGAGCACGACGTACGCGCAGGTGCGTTCGCCGAGGTAAGGGTCGGGCATCGACACCACCGCCGCGTCGTGCACGGCCGGGTGGGCGAGCAGGTGGTTCTCGATCTCCTCGGCGGCGACCTTCTCGCCGCCCCGGTTGATCTGGTCCTTGGCCCGGCCCTCGACCACCAGGTGGCCGCCGGGGAGCCGGCGGACCAGGTCACCGGTGCGGTAGAAGCCGTCCGCGGTGAAGGAGGCGGCGTTGTGCCCGGGGGCGTTCCAGTAGCCGCGGATGGTGTACGGGCCGCGGGTGAGCAGGTGCCCGGTGGTGCCGTCGGGCAGGTCGCGGTCCTGGTCGTCGACCACCCGGACCTCGTCGTCGGCGGAGATCGGCCGGCCCTGGGTGGTGGCGATCAGCTCCTCCGGGTCGTCCAGCCGGGTGTAGTTGACCAGACCCTCGGCCATCCCGAACACCTGCTGGAGCGTGCAGCCCAGCACCGGGCGCACCCGCCGGGCCGCCTCCTCGCTGAACTTGGCACCGCCGACCAGCAGCACCTCCAGGCTCTCGTAGCCGCGGGCGCCGCGCTCGGCGGCGTCCAGCCACAGCAGCGCGAGCGGCGGGACGAGCCCGGTGACGGTCACGCCCTCGCGCCCCATCAGCGGGAAGGCCGTCTCGGGGTTGGGCTGCGGGCAGAGCACCACCCGGCCGCCCGCGTACAGCGTGCCGAGCGCACCGGGCGAGCTGAGCGGGAAGTTGTGGGCGGCGGGCAGCACGCACAGGTAGACGCTGCGCCCGTCCAGCGCGCACAGCTCGACCGAGCCGCGCAGCGAGTAGATGTAGTCGTCGTGGGTGCGCGGGATCAGCTTCGGCACCCCGGTGCTGCCGCCCGAGAGCTGGAGGAACGCGACGTCCCCGGGCTCGGGTTCGCGCGCGGGGCCGGGCCCGTCGCTGGGCACGTCCGCCAGCCGCAGGTGCTCGCCCGGGTCCTCGCCGGCCACCAGCACCAGGCGCAGGTCCGGGTTCTCCGCCCGTACCCGGGTGGCGAGTTCACGGTGGTCGAAGCCGCCCTCGACGCCCGGGACGACGTACGCCACGGCGCCCGTGAACGAGCAGAAGTGCGAGATCTCCGTGTAGCGGTGCGCGGGCAGCGCGAAGACCGGCAGCGCGCCGATCCGGAACAGGGCGAAGACCACCTCGAAGAACTCGGCGGCGTTGGGCAGTTGGACCACCACCCGGTCCCCGGGCCGGATCCCGCGGGCGAGCAGCCCGGCGGCCATCCGGTCGGCCCGGCGGTCGAGTTCGGCGTACGTCCAGCGCCGCTCGTCCGCCGACACCGAGTGGCCGCCCGGGTCGACGACGGCGATCCGGTCTCCGTGTGCGGCGGCGCGTTCGCGCAGCATCCGCCCGAAGGTCTCGCCGCGCCAGTGGCCGGCCGCCCGGTAGCGCTCGGCGAACTCGGCCGGGTACGGGGTGAATCCGCCCAGCACCTCGTCCAGGGGCGTCACAGCGCCACCCCCGTGGCCTCCAGGAAGGTGCGGAACTTGGCGCTGGTCTCGGCGAGTTCGGCCTCCGGCCGGGACTGCTCCACCACCCCGGCGCCCG
The DNA here is from genome assembly GCF_055569135.1 of Kitasatospora sp. NPDC029367. Taxonomy (NCBI): domain Bacteria; kingdom Bacillati; phylum Actinomycetota; class Actinomycetes; order Kitasatosporales; family Streptomycetaceae; genus Kitasatospora; species Kitasatospora sp. NPDC029367. The sequence continues at coordinate 49,755 of NZ_JBVHYH010000001.1, read as the reverse complement.
CGTACACCCGCAGCGTGCGGTCCTGCGCCTGCGCGCAGCGGATGGTCACCACCCACTCGCCGTCGCCGCTGTCGTCGCCCCAGCCGACCATGCCGGCGTACAGGCCCCGCTCGAAGGGCTCGATCTCGCCGATCACCCGGCGGGCGACGTCCGTCGGTGTGCCGCAGACCGCCGGGGTCGGGTGCAGTGCGCAGGCCAGCTCCAGGGCGGAGACGGCCGGATCGGCCAGCTCACCGCTGATCGTGGTGGCCAGGTGCCACATCGCGGCCGTCCGCACCAGGGTGGGCCGCTCCGGCACGTCCAGGCTGCGGCAGTACGGCGCCAGCGCCGCGCGGATCGCGTCCACCACCACGGCGTGCTCGTGCAGGTCCTTGGGCGACTCCAGCAGCGCGGCGGCACGCCGGACGTCCTCGCCGAGGTCCTCGCTGCGCGGCACCGAGCCGGCCAGCGGGTTGGCCAGCACGGCCGTACCCCGCCGGGAGAGCAGGAGTTCGGGGCTGGCGCCGATCAGGGTGCGGCCGGGGCCGGCCGGGACGGCGAAGGTGTGGCCGCCGGGGTCGCGCCGGGCCAGGCGCTGCAGCACGGCCGGCAGGTCGAGCGGCCGGTCGCTGGTGAGCTCCAGCGTGCGGGCCAGCACCACCTTGCTCAACTCCCCGCCGCGCAGCCGCTCGACGGCCGCCGCGACGCCCGCACCGTAAGCCTCCGGCTCCGGGACGGGGCGGATCCGCCAGCCGGCCGGCGCGACCGGCGGCGCGGGCAGCGCGATCAGCGGGTCGTCCCGCAGCGCCCCGGCGGACCGGACCCGGGCGGGGACGGCGAGTTCGTCCGGGCCGTCGTGGTCGAAGGCCACCGCGCCGACCACCAGGGGACGTTCGACTCCGGCGCGGTGCGCCCCGGCCAGCGTCTCGGCGACCCGGACGGGCAGCGGACGGGCGTCCCGCGGCACCCGGGCGTGCACGCCGGCGGTGAGCAGGGTGCGGGTCGGCGAGGCGAAGAACGCCTCGTCGTCGGCGGCCCGGTACTGGCCGAGCAGGCCGCTGGCCGCGCCGATGGCGGTCCGGTCGGGGCCGCCGTCGGTGGGGGTCGGCGGGGCGTGGTGCACCGTGGTCACGGTGGTCTCTCCAGTCTCGGACGGGTCTACGGTCTACGGTCTGCGGTCGGCGGTCGGCGGTTGCCCGGGGGGTGCCTCAGGCGCGCAGGGTCGCGCCGCCGTCGACGTACAGGTCGTGCATGGTGATGTGCCGGGCCCGGTCGGAGGCCAGGAAGAGCACGGCCTCCGCGACGTCGGCGGGCGCGGCGATCCGCCCGAGCGGGATGCCGACCCGCCAGGCCGCCAAGTCGCCCTCGATCACCCGGCGTTCGGCCGCCTCGGCGTCCTCGCCCCACAGCCCGCGCTGCATCCGGGTGTCGGTCGACCCGGGCGAGACGACGTTGCAGCGCACCCCGGAGCGGGCCAGCTCCAGGCCGAGGCAGCGGGTGAACATGGTGGCCGCTGCCTTGGACGCCGCATAGGCGGCCATCCCGGCCCGCGGCACCCCGGCGGCGTTGGAGCCCACCGTGACGACGGCGCCCCGCCCCCGCTCGGCCATCCGGCGGCCGACCGCCCGACCGGTGTGGAACACCCCGGTGGTGTTGACGGCGAAGGTCTCCGCCCAGTCGGCGTCGGACAGTTCGAGGACCGGCCCGGGGCGCAGCACACCGGCGACGTTCACCAGCACGCCGATCGGGCCGAGTTGACGATCGATCACATCGACTGCGACATCGACCGCTTGGGCGTCGGAGACGTCCAGGGCGTACGGGTGCACCGCCTCGGACTCCGCCGCGATCCCGGCGAGCGGGCCGGCCTCCCGGTCCACCGCCGCGACGACGGCCCCCTCGGCGACCAGCGCCCGGGCCACGGCCGCGCCGATGCCCTGCCCGGCCCCGGTGACCATCGCGACGACACCGGCGAATTCGGACCGTTCCACAGGACTTCCCCTTCGACCAGCGATGTTAGGCAAGCCTAACCTAACACAATTGTTCGCCTACGCCGATGGTCCGTTCGACAGGTTCCGATACCTGGGCACCCGTCAATCCGCCGATCCACCCGGCCCCCAGATCCGCCCGGGCATGCGGAAGAGGCCGCCCATCCCGGCGACGGGACGAGCGGCCTCAGGGCCTCCCTCGGGGGAGATCAGGTAGGGGACGTGGACGGCGGGCCGGGTGACGACGACACGGACCGTCGTCTCAGTGGGCGGCCGGGGGCGGGGTGAGTCCGGCGCAGCCGCGCAGGCCGTCGCGGCGCTTGAGGGCGGCCTCGGCGGCGGCGCCGGTGACCGGCTGGGGGATGCCCTTGTCGTCGATGGTGGCCGGGGCGAAGGCCTCGCCCTTGACCTTGCCGTCGGCGGCGAGGGTGAGGGTGGTGACACCGGTCTCGTTGGAGAAGGCGTAGTTGGAGGTGCCGTACCAGAGGAAGTTGCCGAAGCCGTACCCGATGTAGGTGTTGCCGAGCATGCCCGAGCCGACCATGGTGTGGGCGTGGGTGCCGACCACCGCGGAGGCGCCGACGGCGGCGAGCTTCTTGGCGACGGCGGTCTGGGCGGCGGTCGGGCAGGCCTTGCCCTCCTCGCCCCAGTGCAGGTAGACGAGGACGACCGGGGCCTGCTGCTTGGCCGCCTGCACTGCCGCGACCAGGGCGGGGACGTCCAGGGCGGAGGCGATGCCGGGCTTGTTGGCCCCGGCCCGCCACTTCTGGTTGGTGATGTCCTCGACCTGGCTGGCGGCGACCACCGCGACCTTCACCCCGCGCACGGTGGTCAGGTACGGGGCGTACGCCTCCTTGGCGTTGTGCCCGACGCCGATCACCGGGATGGGCGAGGAGTCCTTGGCGGCCAGGGTGTCGGTGAGGCCGTCGGCGCCGAAGTCGACGGCGTGGTTGTTGGCCATCGAGACGACGTCCACGCCGGAGTCCTTGAGCACGGACAGCGCCTTGGGCGCGGTGCGGAAGGTGTACGTCTTCGGTTCGGGTGCGCCGCGGCCGGTGATCGCGGTCTCCAGGTTGAGCACGGAGAGGTCGGCGTCGGCGAGGGTGCGGGAGATCGGGCCGAGGGCCTGCTCGGGCGGCTGGACGGACAGCCGGGGCTGGGTGCGGCCCTCGAAGTGGACGTCCCCGGCGAAGGCGACGGTGATGGTGCCGTCCGGGCGGGGCGCGCCGCCCTTGGTGGGGGCGGCGGCGGGGGCCGTACCGGTGGCTGCGGCGGCGGGGGCCGACGGTGCCGCGGCCGGCGGGGCGGTCGACGCCGAGCCGGGCGCCGGGTCGTCCGGCCCGCAGGCGGTGGCGACGGTCAGACCGACGAGCACGGCGACGGCAGCCGCGGCACGGCGCATGAGTGGTTCCCCCCGAGGTCGATGCAAACGGTCAGCCTACGCCACCGAATCAGCACCACTTGCGCCAGCATCCGCAACATTTCGGACACAGACGGACACCAGCGGCCCCACCGGGCCCGCCCGTCCCAATCCCCCGCCCCACCCGGCCACCGTGTCCCTGGCGCCCGCGCCGCACCGCGCGCAGCGTGGAAGGGGAAGTGGAGAGGGTTGGGACGGGGAGAGGGGAAGCCGCGGGTAGGAGAGCCGCCGACCGGATGGCGGCTCGGTCGAGGAGGTCGGTGATGGCCAGCAATCGGTCGGCCCCCGCCGGGGAGCACCGGATCGTGGTCGGGATCGACGGTTCGGAGCCGTCGAAGGCGGCGCTGCGCTGGGCGGTCGGCCAGGCGGTCCTCACCGGGGCGTCCGTGCACGCCGTGGCGGCCTGGGAGTACCCGTCGCTGTACGGGTGGTTCACGCCGATGGTGGACGAGGGCTTCGAGCAGGCCGCGCGCCGCACGCTGACCGCCGAGGTCAACGAGGTGATCGGGGCGGAGCGCCCGGTGGAGATCCGGGAGAGCCTGGTGCTCGGGCACGCCGCCGAGGTGCTGCTGGAGGCGGCCGAGGGCGCGGACCTGCTGGTGCTCGGCAGCAGCGGCCGGGGCGCCTTCGCCCGTACGCTGCTCGGCTCGGTGTCCACCCGCTGCGCGGTGCACGGCGCCTGCCCGGTGGTGATCGTCCGGGCGGACGGCACGGCCTCCGCACCACGGCAGCCGGAGGCCGTCCCGGCGGCCGCAGCAGCCACCGCGGCCACGACCACGACCGACGAGCGGCCCCCGGCGGCCACCCGCACCAAGGACTGGCAGCTCAGCCTGCACGTGGTCGAGGACCGCGACACCACCCGGGTGCACGCCGTACTCGACGCCGACGGCACGGTCCTGCACAGCGACGCCCTGGCCCGCCGCAACCCCCGCGACCCACCGGCCCCGGCGATCGGCGACGAGTTCGCGGTCGGCCGCGCCCTGGTCGACCTCGGCCACCAACTGCTGCGGGCCGGCGTCCACGGCGCCACCGGCCCGGCCGAGACGGAGGAGTGAGCCGTCGCGGCAGGCGCCCGCCGCCTGCGGTAGGACATGCTGGACCCGCCCTGCCCCTATCTCTGCCGCCCTCACCCCGCCGGAGCCACCCCGCCGATGACGACGCCCGAGCCCGCCCCCGCCCCAGCCCCCAACGCCGCCCCCAACGCCCCCGCCCCCGACTTCACCCCCGCCGAGCGCGCCCGCGGCCGCGCGCTGCGCCGCGCCCAGCTGCCGTGGGCGCTCGGCGGCCGCCTGGCGGGCCTGGCGCTGACCCTGGTGCTGGGCCTGACCCCGGCCGGCGCCGCGCTGGTGACCGCCACCGGCCGTTGGTTCGGCGGCTCCCGGACGGCCGAGGTGCTGGCCGGTGCCGCCGCCCTGGTGGTGCTGGGCCAGGCACTGCAGCTTCCGTTCGGGGCGGGGGTGCGGGCCGTACGGGCCCGGTTCGGGCTGGTGACCCAGGGCTGGGCGGGCTGGGCGCTGGACGCCGTGCGCTCGCTCGGGCTGACCCTGCTGCTGGTCCTGCCGCTGGTGCTCGGGCTGTTCGCGCTGACCGGGTGGTCGCCCCGGCAGTGGTGGCTCCCGGCGGCAGGGGCGGCGGCGCTGCTGACGGCCGCGCTGTCCTTCCTCCACCCGCTGCTGATCGAGCCGGTGTTCAACCGCTTCGCCCCGATGCCGCCGGGCGAGCTGCGGACGGCGCTGCTGGCGCTGGCCGAGCGGGACGGCGTACGGGTGCGGGACGTCCTGGTGGCGGACGCCTCCCGGCGGACCACCGCGCTGAACGCGTACGTCTCCGGGTTCGGCGCGACCCGCCGGATCGTCGCGTACGACACCCTGCTGGCGGCCGCCGAGCCGCGCGAGGTGGAGCTGGTGGTGGCGCACGAGCTGGGGCACGTCAAGCACCGGGACGTGCCGGTCGGGACGGCGCTCGGGGCGGTGGGTGCCGCGTTGGCGGTGGTGCTGCTGGGCCTGCTGGCGGACTGGCACCCGCTGCTGGCGGCGGCCGGAGCCGCGGACGCGGCGGATCCCCGGGCGCTGCCGCTGCTGGCCGCGCTGGCGGCGCTGACCGGCGCGCTGTCGGGGCCGGTGCAGGGCGCGGTGAGCCGCCGGATCGAGGCCAGGGCGGACCGGCACGCCCTCGAACTGACCGGGGACGCCGAGCAGTTCGTGGCGATGCAGCGCAGACTGGCGGTGGTGAACGTCTCGGATGTCGACCCGCCGCGGCTGCTTGAGCTACTGTTCGCCACTCACCCGAGTGCGACCCGCCGGATCGCGGCAGCCCGCGCCTGGCAGGCCGGGCAGGGTCCGGCAGCCGGCCCGGCGGACCCGTCGAGCCCGGCACACCCCGCGGACCCCTCGGACCCCGCCGACCCCGCGAACGGCGGTCCGGCCGCGGAGACCCGCACGACCCCGGGGTGAATCCGTTGTATAGTGCAACAAATCCCGAGGAGGTAGGAACGCCGTGCCCGGCCGCGAGTCGTCCATCGACACCATCCAGCGCGAGCTGACCGCCTTCGCCCGCCGTGCCCGGCACAAGGCCTCCCAGCTGCACCCCGACCTCTCCCTGGTCACGTACAGCATCCTCGACCTGATCACCGAGCGCGGCGGCTGCCGGGCCGCCGACGTGGCCGCGCACTTCATGCTCGACAAGTCCACCGTCAGCCGCCAGGTCACCGCGCTGGAGAAGCTCGGCCTGCTGCGCCGCGAGACCGACCCGGACGACCAGCGCGGCCAGATCCTGCGCGCCACCGAGGGCGGGCTCACCCTGCTGCGGGACGCCAACGAGCAGCGCCGGACGGCCTTCACCGCCCGCTTCACCGAGTGGTCCGACGAGGACGTCGCCCGCTTCGCCGCGTACCTGGCCCGCTACGGCCAGGAGGACTGACCGGGCCCGCACCCGCGACCCCGGCCCTCCTCGGCACCACCTCCACCCCTGGCCCCGGCCGGCCACCCCCCGGCCCCGGGGTGCGCCCCACCGCCCCCACGGTGTACAGAGGAGAGGTGCCCCTCCGGCAGCGTCCCGATGACCCCCGTCCGCGCGCCCGCCGCCGCTCCTGGCGGCCCGACCGCCGAGTGATGACGGCGCTGCCGCTCGCACTGATCGTCGTGATCACCGTCGTCGACATCCTCTCCCCGCCGGAGATCCACCTCGGCCCGCTGCTGATCGTCGCCCCGGCCCTCACCGCCTCCATCGCCGGCCCGCGGGCCACCGCCGGGGTCGCCCTGCTGGCCCTCGCCGCGCTCACCGTCATCGGCTCCGTCCGGGACGGCCTGACCAGCGCCAACATCGAGACCCAGCTGAGCGCGCAGGTGGTCGTCTCGGCGCTGATCGTCGGCCTGCGGGTGCTGCGCGACCGGCACGAACGCGAGCTCGCCCGGGTGCGCTCGGTCTCCGAGGCCGCCCAGCGGGTACTGCTGCGCCCGCTGCCGGAGCGGATCGGACCGCTGCACCTGGCCTCCTTCTACCTGGCCGCCGAGGCCGAGGCGCAGGTCGGCGGCGACCTGTACGCGGCCGCCCGGACCACCAGCGGCACCCGGCTGCTGGTCGGCGACGTCCGCGGCAAGGGGCTGTCCTCGCTCGGCGACGCGGCCCTGCTGCTCGGCGCCTTCCGCGCCGCCGCCCACCTGCACGCCGACCTGCCGGGCCTGGCCGAGTACCTGGACGGCAGCGTCTGCTGGGACCTCGCCCAGCTCGCCGAGGCCCGGCGGGCCGAACGTTCCCGGCACCAGCAGCGCCCGGCCGAGGAGGCGCCGGACGAGGGCGGCGAGTCCTTCATCACCGCCGTGCTGATCGACATCCCCGACGACGGCTCGCCCGTCCAGCTGATCGACTGCGGCCACCCGCCCCCGCTGCTGCTGCGCCCGGACGGAGTCACCACGCTCACCAGCCGCAACCCCGCGCCGCCGCTCGGGCTCGGCGAGCTCGCCCCGGTCTCGTACGAGGTGCAGACTTTCCCGTTCCGCCCCGGCGACCGGCTGCTGATCTACACCGACGGAGTGATCGAGGCCCGGGACGCCCAGCGCCGCTTCTACCCGCTGACCGAGCGGGTCACCGCCTGGCAGGCCGATCGCCCCGGCGTCCTGCTGAGCCGCCTGCGCCGCGACCTGCTGGCGCACGTCGGCCGCCGGCTGGACGACGACGCGGCGATGGTGATGGTCGAGCGGCTCCCGTAGGCCCGGTCCGACGATCCCCGGAACCCGAGGGAGGTCACGGCCGGGCCCGAGCCGCTACGGCTGGTACACGTACGGCGTGGTGGTGCTGAGCTGGGCGAAGCCGAGCCGCTCCAGGATGGGGCGGCTCTGGTCGCTCGCGTCGACCTGGAGGTACTCGTAGCCGAGTTCGGCGGCGAGGCGGGCGCGGTGGGCGACCAGGGCGCGGTAGATGCCGCGACCGCGCCAGCCGGGGACGGTGCCGCCGCCCCACAGGCCGGCGAAGCCGGTGCCCGGGGTGAGCTCCATCCGGGCGGAACTCACCGGCTGGTCGCCGGCCATCGCGACGACCATGAGCAGCGTCTCCGAGTTGTTCCGGAGGTGGTCGAGCAGGCGCTCGCGCAGGGCCGGGAACTCCTTCTCGAAGGCCAGCTCGTGGGCGGCCACCATGAGGTCCACCCCGGCCTCGTCGGTCACCGGCTCCAGCCGGACGCCCTCGGGCAGTGCCGCGTCGGCGGGCAGGTCCGCGATCCGGGCGATCATCAGCGCCTCGTCGGGTTCGGCGGTGAACCCGGCCGCGAGCAGCCGCCGACCGAGGTCGGCGGGGCGGTCGTGGGCGTAGGTCTTCCACTCGAACTCCAGGCCCAGCCCGGTGAAGTGGGCGACCTGGGCGGCGATCGCGGCGTCCGCCCCGGCCTCGTCCAGACCGGACCAGACGATGCAGTTCCAGGCGTGCTCGCCGCCCACCACGCGCACCACGGCGCCGTCGCGCTCCACGCGGACGCCGGGGCCGTCCGGCCGCGCGTCGCGCCGGATCCGCTGGTCGAACAGGGCGAGTACGTGATCATGATCCATCCGACCACCCCAGCACGACGCAACGCGCGGGCGCCACCCCTTTTACGGTTCGCCCACGAACGCCCCCGTACGCACGGGCAGGCCGGCGGGCTCCCGCCCCTCCCCGTCCGGGTCCGGTCCGGGACGGCGGAGCGGCAGGCGGCGCCTGATCGGCCGTACGCCCCGCCCGTTACTGCGCCAGGTAGCCGCCGTCGACCGGCAGTACGGCCCCGGTGATGAAGGAGGCCTCCTCGGAGGCGAGGAAGAGGACGGCGGCGGCGACCTCGGCCGGGTCGCCGAGGCGGCCCATCGGATGCAGCTTCTCGATCGCCGCCAGGTACTCGGGCCCGCCGGGCTCGTCCCGCAGCCGGGCGACCCGTTCGGTGCCGATGGTGCCGGGGGCGACGGCGTTGACCCGGATGCCGCGGTCCGCCCATTCGACGGCGAGGTGCTTGGTCAGCCCGGAGGCGACGAACTTGGCGGGCCCGTACACCGCCTGGCCGCGCTGGCCGGCCTCGCCCGAGATGGAGGACAGGCAGACGATCGAGCCGCCGGGCCGTTCCTGGGCGAGCATCGCCTCGATCGCGTACTTGCAGGTGAGGAACATGCCGCGGCCGTCGACGGCCATCACCCGGTCCCAGTCCTCGGCGCTCGCCTCGGTGATCTCCATCAGCGGGATCACCCCGGCGTTGGCCACCAGCACGTCGATCCGCCCGTGCCGTTCGACGGCCGCCGCCACCATCCGGCGGGCGTCCCCGTCGACGGACACGTCACCGACCACCGTGCTGACGGCCTCCGGGAACCGCCCGGCCAGCCGGCCCAGCCCCTCGGCGTCCAGGTCGGTGGCCACCACCGACGCGCCCTCCCGGACGAAGCGTTCCGCCACGGCCCGGCCGATGCCGCTGGCCGCGCCGGTCACCACGCAGGAACGGCCGGCCAGCCGCCCCGCCGCGTTCAGAGTCACCATGGCGGGACTCTACCGAGCGCGGCGGCGCGGGACCGGGCTTCCGCCCGACGGGCCCCGGCGCGTCCGCCCGGGGCCGGACGGCCCGGCAAGACGCACCGGCCCTGCGAGAGAGGCCCGGCGGGAACGGCCCGGCGAGAACGACCCGGCAGCGCTCAGACCGTAAGGACGATCTTCCCCCGCACGTGCCCGCCCTCGCTGATCCGGTGCGCCTGCGCCGCCTCCGCCAGCGGGAGCACCCGGTGCAGCGGCAGCCGCAGGGTGCCCGCCCGGTGCAGGTCGAGGGCGCTCGCGTAGGCGCGCCCGTAGTACGACTCGCCGTCCTCGGCGCCGCTGGAGAAGCGGACGCCGTGCTCCTGCGAGCCCGCCATGTCGGCGATCGTCAGCACCCGCTCGGCGCTGCCCGCCAGCTCGACGGAGAGCGGCAGCACCCCCTTCCCGGCCGCGTCCAGCACCCGGTCGATCCCGCCCGGCGCCGCCGCCCGCACCCGCTCGGCCAGGCCCTCGCCGTAGGTCACCGGGACGGCGCCCAGCTCGCGCAGGTACGCGTGGTTGGCCTCGCTCGCGGTGCCGACCACGGTGATCCCGCGGGCCTGGGCGAACTGGAGCAGCAGGGTGCCGACCCCGCCCGCCGCGCCGTGCACCAGCAGCGTCTCGCCGGGCCGCACGCCCAGCACGCCGAGGGCCCGCTCGGAGGTCTCGGCGGCGACCGGGATCGCCGCGGCCTCCTCCCAGCTCAGCGTGGCGGGCTTGAGCGCCAGCTGGTCGGCGTCGAGCAGCGCGTGCTCGGCGTAGCCGCCGCCCATCAGGGCGCCGAACACCTCGTCACCGGGGGCGAAGCCGGTCACCTCCGCGCCGACCGCCTCCACCACCCCGGCGACCTCGTAGCCGGGCACGGCGGGGAAGCTGACCGGGAAGAAGCCGTCCAGCGCGCCGCTGCGCACCTTGTGGTCCAGCGGGTTGACACCCGCCGCGCGGACCGCGACCCGCACCTGGCCGGGCCCGGGGGCGGGCAGTTCGAGCTCGATGGGGCGCAGCACGTCCGTGCCGCCGTACCGGGGGAAGGCGATGGCCTTGGTCATGGAAGATCCTCGGTTCGTCCGGGCGTTGTCCGTCCGGGAGTTGTTCGTTCCGACGGATCCATCCTGCGGCGCCGACCACAGGGCTCCGGCCGGCCGTTCGGACAGTTCGACCTGGCCGAAGGGAGGGGCGGCCGAGGACGGCCCCGGAACTAGGGTGAAGGGCATGGACGCAGGCATGGACCCGCACGAAGGCGTGGACGCAGGGATGCACTCAGGGATGCACGCAGGCACGGGCACGGTGGACGGCCCCGGCCCCGCCGAGGCCTGGCGGGAGCACTGGGGCCGCCCCGAGGACGCGCTGGCGCGGGCCGTCGAGGTGCTGCGCGCGCCCCGGCCCGAGGTGGTGCCGCGGCTGTCGGAGGTGGTCCGCACGCTCGTCCCGCACACCGCGATCGCCCACCTCAGCAGCGTCTGCACCTACTCCCCCGCCAACGCCCACGGCCCGCGCGAGCTGGTCGGCAGCCTCTCCGGGCTGGAGCTGGCCCGGCTCGCCGAGCGGGCCGCCGGGAGCACCTCGGCCGGCCGCCCCTGGCAGGGCGAGGCCGAACTGGCGGGCCGGACCAGGCCGGTGGTGGTGGTCGCCGCACCGGCCGACGACAAGGAGGTGCTGCTGGTGCTGGTCCGGAGCGACGCCGCGCCGGTGCCGGCCGGCGCGCTCGCCGTCCTCCAGCAGGTGTGCGAGCTGGTGATCGCCCACTCCGAGCACCGCGCCACCGACGCCGCGCCCAGCCAGGCGGCGATCTCCCGTACCGCAGCCGCCACCCGGGCCCGGACCATCGCCGAGTTCACCGGCACCCACAGCGCCGCCCTGACCGCCGTCCTGGCGCCGCTGCGCTCGGCCGACCTGGACGATCGCGCCGCCCGCCGGGCCGCCACCGACCTGGCCGTCACCGCCCTGCTCGACCTGCGCCGGGCCGCCGACCTGGACCGCGTGCTCAGCGAGGAGCCCGCCGACGCCGCCTTCGCCCGGCTCGCCCGCGAACTGCGCCCGCTGCTGCGGCACACCGGGGTCCGGCTCGACCTCGCGCCGCCGTCCGACGCCACCCGGTCCATCCCCGCGGACACCGCCCGGGCCGCCCGGGCCGCCGTGCAGTGCGCCGTCATGCTGATGGTGGAGCAGGAGAAGCCCGGTCGGCTGCACCTGAGTTGGCAGTTCACGGCGGACGGCGCGCTGCGCGCCGTGGTGCGCGACGACGGCCTCGGGCTGCTCGCCGCCGACGCCCTCACCGTCCACCGCACCGCCGACCGGATCACCGCCCTCGGCGGCCGCTACCAGGTCGAGTCCGTCCCCAACTGGGGCACCACCGTGACGGTCGAGCTGCCGCTCGGCCTGCCCTCGCCGACCGCCGTCACCGACCCGCTGGACGGGCTCCAGCCGCGCGAACTGGAGGTGCTCGACCAGCTCGCCCAGGGCCGCCGCAACCGGGACATCGCCGCGGAGCTGCACATCAGCGAGTCCACGGTGAAGTTCCACGTCGCCAACATCCTGGCCAAGTTGGGCGTCGGCTCGCGCGGCGAGGCGGCCGCCCTCGCCCACCGCGCCGGGATGCCCGGCGGCGCACGGCTGCACGTGGCATCCTGAACCGGATCCGCCGCCACACCCGTTGACAGGAGTCCCGATGACCACGCCCACCCCGCCGCGGACCGTCCTCATCACCGGCTCCACCGACGGGCTGGGCCGCGCCCTCGCCCACCGCCTGGCCGCCGAGGGCGCCACCCTCCTGCTGCACGGCCGCGACCGGGACCGGCTCGACCGCACCGCCCGGGAGGTGGCCGAGGCCCACGGGACCGCCCGCCCGGCCACCCTGCTGGCCGACCTCGCCGAGCTGGACCAGGTCCGCGCCCTCGCGGCCGAGGTCCGTGCCACCACCGACCGGCTGCACGTCCTCGTCAACAACGCGGGCATCGGCGCCGGCGAACCCGACGGCCGCACCCGCCGCACCAGCGCCGACGGCCACGAACTGCGCTTCGCCGTGAACCACTTGGCCGGCTTCCTGCTCAGCCTCGAACTGCTGCCGCTGCTGCGCGCCAGTGCCCCCGCCCGGATCGTCAACGTCGCCTCCGCCGGACAGCAGGAGATCGACTTCGACGACCTCATGCTGGAGCGCGGCTACAACGGCACCAGCGCGTACTGCCGCAGCAAGCTCGCCCAGATCGCCTGCGGCATGGAGCTCGCCGCCCGGGTGCCGGCCGCCGAGGTGACCGTCAACAGCCTCCACCCGTCGACGTACATGCCCACCAAGATGGTGCTCCGGGAGATCGGCCACAGCATTGACAGCCTGGAGGACGGCGTGACCGCCACCCACCGGCTGGTCACCGACCCGGCCCTGGCCGGCGTCACCGGCCGCTACTACGACCGGCTGCGCGAGGCCCGCGCCAACCGCCAGGCGTACGACCTGCGGGCCCGGGCCGAGCTGTGGGAGCGCTGCCTGGAGCTCGTCGGGCACGCCGACGTCTGAAAGGCCATCGCGAGGCCCCGGTTGAAAGGCGACACCAGCGACATGACCGAGCACCCACACATGAGTTGGGCCCACGACGCCCCGGGCGTGCTGCGCCTGCCCTCCGGGCGGCTGCTGCGCGGGCGCGGCGTCCGCAACCCGCTGCCGCCGGGCCCGCGCCCCGACTTCGGGATCTACCTCCTCGGGCGCGAACCGAAGCCGCTCCCCTGGGAGAGTCGCTGGGTGCGCTGGCCCGACTTCCGGCTGCCCGCCGACCGCGCGGACGCCGCCGACGCCGCCGACGCCTTCCGGGAGGCCTGGGAGCGCTGCACCGGCGAGCGGGTCGAACTCGCCTGCGCGGGCGGCCGCGGGCGCACCGGCACGGCCCTGGCCTGCATCGCCGTCCTGGACGGCGTGCCGGCGGCGGAGGCGGTCGGGTACGTGCGGGAGCACTACAGCCGGCACGCCGTGGAGACGCCCTGGCAGCGGAAGTTCGTGGAGCGCTGGGCCCGGCCCTCGACCGACTGAGCGGCCCTCAGGTGCGCGGGCCCCGCCAGGACCCCGGCCCCGCCAGGACTCCCGACCCCGTCAGGTCTTCCGCAGCTCCGGTGCCGGCACCCCGATCAGCAGTTGCCGGACGGCGTCCCAAGCGGCCCGCAGGGCGGCGGCGCAGGCGCGGGTGTCGGAGTCGAGCAGCCGCAGCCAGGCCCCGCTGTCCTGCGGCAGCACGCTGACCCCGTACAGCAGGCCGCGGTCGGCCAGGGCCTCGTGCAGCGCGTCGGCGATCCGGGCGGCGGGCGCGAGCGGGCTGAGCACGTAGAGGCTGGACATCACGTCGTGGCCGCCGAGTACGGCGGGGCCGGTGACACTGGCCCCGGCGGGCTCCAGCCGGACGGTGTCCAGGGCCACCAACTCGCCGTCGGGGCGCCGCACTTCGAGGTCGGAGGCGAAGACCTGGTAGGCGTTGCGCTCGCCCCGGGCGAGGCGGCCGGCGAGGACGGTCTCCCCGGCCAGGACGGTCGCCCCCGGGTCCACGGTGAGCACCGTGCGCTGGTAGAGGCGCGAGTCGACGAAGGGGATCACCGGCTCGGGCAGGTACTCCACGTAGGCGCCGGGCCCGGCCTCCAGATTGACCAGCTGCGTCGCGTAGTCGTACTCCATCCGGTAGACCTTGGTGGCCGCCTGGGTGGTCAGGTGGACCGCCGTGTCGGCACCGCAGCGGATGTCGGTGCGCAGCCGGTCGGCCTGGAGGATGCCGCCGCCGGTGGACATCAGCAGGGTGACGGCGAGGTCGGGGCGGGCCGGGTCGAAGTACAGCGGGCGCATGATCTGCAGCGGCGACTTCTGGTAATGGCCGGTGAGTTCGGTGCGCCCGCCGATCCACTCGAAGGCCAGCTCCAGCAGCCCGACCTTGCCGGGGCGCCCGACCGCGAGGGTGTCGGGCGTCCCGGCGTACCGCCGGACCAGGTGCGGGACCCGGGCCGGCTCGTAGTGCCGGGGGTCGAGCCGGGGCACCGGCCGTTCCCCCTCGGGGGCGCGCGCAGCCACCGTCATGCCGGGACCTTGCGGAAGGTCTCCAGGAAGGTCGCGATCTCCTCCAGCCCCTCCCCCGTCAGGCAGTTGGTGAGCACCACCGGCCCGCCCTCGCGGACCCGCCGGGCGTCGGACTCCATGACGCCGAGGTCGGCGCGCACGTACTGGGCGATGTCGATCTTGTTGATGACCAGCAGCTCCGACTCGGTGATGCCCGGGCCGCGCTTGCGGGGCATCTTCTCGCCCTCGGCGGTGTCGAGGACGAACAGGAAGAGGTCGACCAGCACCGGGCTGAACGTCAGGGTCAGGTTGTCGCCGCCGGACTCGTACAGCAGGGTGTCGACGTCGGGGAAGCGCTCCAGCATCTCGGCCCCGGCGGCCAGGTTCATGGTCGGGTCGTCGCGCACGGCGGTGTGCGGGCAGGCGCCGGTCTCGACGCCGACCACCCGTTCCGGGTCGAGCACTCCGGCGAGGGTGCGGCGGACGTGCTGGGCGTCCTCCTGGGTGTAGATGTCGTTGGTGATGACCGCCGGGCGGTGGCCGCGCTCGATCAGCACCGGCACCAGCGCCTCGATGAGCGCCGTCTTGCCGGAGCCGACCGGGCCGCCGATGCCCACCCGGAGCACGTTCTCGGTCATGGTGTCTCTCCCTTCCTAGGTGTGTTCAGCTCGCGAAGAGCCGGGCCTCGGCCCGTTCGTGCCGTCCGGACATCGCGTCCGCGACCGGCACGCAGCCGCCGAGGTCCGCCAACTCCCGTACCAGCGCGTCCGCGACCACCTCGCGGATGACCGGGGCGGCGGCCCGCAGCACCACCTGCGCCTTGCGGTGGTCGGTCAGCCGCAGCCGCAGCGCGGCGCCGACGAAGCTGGTGCAGAAGGCGAACAGGTCGCTGGCGACGGCCTGGTGGACCGGGACGGCGGCCGAGGCGTGGGCGACCCCGGCGGCCACCGCCTGGCAGCCGGGGGCACGCTTGTCGGCCACCAGGGCGGCATACCGCTCCAGCGGCTCGCCGCCCACCGACTCCCATGCGATCTCCAGGAGTTGGCGCCCGGTGCGGGTCGCGGCCAGCCGCAGCTCGCGGTTGAGCTTGGTGGCGTGCAGCCGCCGGTCGATCTCGGCGAGCAGCTCCCAGTCCCCGGCGGTGGCGGCCCGGTGGGCCAGGGCGAGCGCCGTGGCGTCGGCCGGTCCGACGCTGTGCCGCAGCAGGTCGGTGAGCAGCCCGGGCATGGTGTCGGCGGTGACGGCCTTGGCCTGGGCGTAGCCCTCCAGTCCGTGCGAGAGGGTGTAGAAGCCGCTGGGGAAGGCGGAGTCGGTCAGCTGGAGGCTGACCAGCAGGGCGTCCAGCCCCTGGTCGGCAGGCCCCGGATCGGTGCCGCTCACGCGAGGTAGAACAGGTGGTTGAGCGGCAGTTCGCGGGCCGGCTCGATGGTCGCGGGCTCGCCGTCCAGGGTGACCTTGTACGTCTCCGGGTCGACCGCGATCTTCGGCAGCGCGTCGTTGCGCACCATGTGCTGCTTGCCGACCGAGCGGCAGTGCCGCACCGGCAGCACCCGGCTGTCCAGCCCCAGCCGGGCCGGCACCCCGAGGTCGACGGCGGCCTGGGACATGAAGGTGATCCGGGTGGCCTGCTTGGCCCGCCCGAACGCCCCGTACATGGGCCGGTAGTAGACCGGCTGCGGGGTGGGCAGCGAGGCGTTGGGGTCGCCCATCAGCGCCCAGTTGATGAGGCCGCCCTTGATGACCAGCTTGGGCTTGGCACCGAAGGAGTTGATCGGCCACAGCACGATGTCGGCGAGCTTGCCGGGCTCCAGCGAACCGATGTGCTCGGCGGTGCCGGAGGCGATGGCCGGGTTGATGGTGAGCTTGGCGAGGTAGCGCAGCACCCGGAAGTTGTCGTTGCGCTCGCTGTCGCCGGCCAGCTTGCCGCGCTGCGCCTTGCAGTGGTGGGCGGTCTGGAAGGCGCGGGTGAAGGACTCCCCGATCCGGCCCATGGCCTGCGAGTCGGAGGAGAAGATCGAGATGACGCCCTCGTCGTGCAGCACGGTCTCGGCGGCGATGGTCTCGGCGCGCACCCGGGAGTCGGCGAAGGAGACGTCCTCGGGGATGTCGTGGCTGAGGTGGTGGCAGACCATCACCATGTCGAGCAGCTCGTCCACCGAGTTGACGGTGTAGGGCAGGGTCGGGTTGGTGGAGGACGGCAGCACGTTGGGCTCGCCGGCGATCCGCATGATGTCGGGGGCGTGGCCGCCGCCCGCGCCCTCGGTGTGGAAGGTGTGGATGGTGCGGCCGTCGATCGCGGACAGGGTGTCCTCGAAGAAGCCGGACTCGTTGAGGGTGTCGGTGTGGATGGCCACCTGCACGTCGTACTCGTCGGCGACGCGCAGCGCGCTGTCGATGGCCGCCGGGGTGCTGCCCCAGTCCTCGTGCACCTTGAGCCCGCACACCCCGGCCTCGACCTGCTCGCGCAGCGCGCCCGGCAGCGAGCCGTTGCCCTTGCCGAGCAGGCCGACGTTGACCGGGAGGTCCTCGACCGCCTGGTACATCCGCCCGATGTTCCACGGGCCGGGGGTACAGGTGGTGCCGTTGGTGCCGTCGGAGGGGCCGGTGCCGCCGCCGATCAGGGTGGTGATGCCGTTGCTCAGCGCCTCCTGGGCCTGCTGCGGGGCGATGAAGTGGATGTGGGTGTCGACGCCGCCGGCGGTGGCGATCAGGTGCTCGCCGGAGATCACCTCGGTGCCGGGGCCGATCACCAGCTTGGGGTGCACCCCGCTCTGGGTGTGCGGGTTGCCGGCCTTGCCGACGGCGGTGATGAAGCCGTCCTTGACGCCGATGTCGCCCTTGACCACGCCGAGCACCGGGTCCAGCACGACGACGTTGGTGATCACCAGGTCGAGCGCGCCCTGCACCGAGGTGGCGGCCGGGTCCTGGGCCATGCCGTCGCGGATGCCCTTGCCGCCGCCGTAGACGGCCTCGTCGCCGTAGTGGCCCTGGTTGAAGTCCTGTTCGACCTCGACCACGAGGTTGGTGTCGGCCAGGTGGAAGCGGTCACCGACGGTGGGGCCGAAGAGGTCGGTGTACTGCTTGCGGGACAGCATGGCCATCAGCGGTCGCCCTCCGAGTGGGTCCGGGTGTGGAAGTCCCTGCCGTGCAGGTCGTCGTCCTTGAGGTCGAGGGTGGTGCCCTTGAAGCCGCGGGCGATGGCCCGGTCGATGGCCCGGGCACGGGTGTCGCGCGCGGTGGTGCCGCCGTCCACCAGGTTGCTGAAACCGACCAGGCGGCGGTGCCCGCCGAACTCGGCCAGGGTGACGTCCTTGGTGTCGCCCGGCTCGAAGCGGACGGCGGTGCCGGACGGGATGTCGAGGTGCTTGCCGAAGGCGGCGTTGCGGTCGAAGTCGAGGGCGCGGTTGGCCTCGAAGAAGTGGTAGTGGGAACCGACCTGGATCGCGCGGTCGCCCGTGTTGCTGACCGTGATCGTGGCCTTGGCTCGGCCGGCGTTGATCTCCACCGGGTCGTCGCCGTACAGGTATGTGGCGCCACCGGACATGGCTGGCCTTCCTCTCTGCCCGTTCAGTGGGGGGTGTGTGCAGGTGCAGATGCTGGTGCGTGGGGGTGGGGGTGGTGCCCGTGGTCGTGGTGCCCGTGGTCGTGGTGCGGGCCGCCCGGGCCGTGGCTGTGGGCGTAGCCGTGTCCGTGCTCGGCGTCGAGGCCGGCCAGGATGCCGTCCTCGCCGTGGCCCAGCAGGTGCAGCGCCGCCGCCGTGCGGGCCGCGACCACGCCGGCGATCGCGGACGGGCGCAGCAGCGGGCCGCCGTCCCGGACGTCCTCCCCGGTCAGGGCGGGGATCGGGCCGACGGGCAGGGCCGGTCCGAAGGAGGCCGGGACGGCCGTGACCCGCGCGGCGCCGAGCAGCCGGCAGCGTTCGACGCCCTCGGCCGGGTCGGGGTCGCCGCCCGTGAAGGCGACCTCGACCCGGTGGTGGCGCCCGTACTGGCGGACCAGCCGGGCGATCCGGAACAGTTCGGCGTCCTCGAAGGGCCCGGCCGCCGGGGCGGTGACCAGGACGGCGTCCCCGTCGTCGGCCGCGCCCGCGGCGGCGCGCAGCCAGCCGATCAGGTGCTCGGCGGCGCCGAAGGGTGGGGTGAGCGCGAGCCGTCCGCGGCCCTCGCCGGCGGCGAGCCAGCGCAGGGCGCGGGCGGTGTCGGCGATCAGCTTCGGGTCGCGGCCGAGGGTCATCGGGACGACGCACACCGGCCCGTCCCCGGCCGCCAGGGCGGACCGGACGGCTTCGGCGAGTGGACGCCCGGCGGCGGCCGCCGCGTGCACGGCGTACCCGTGTACGGCGTACCCGTGCGCGGGGTGGCCCTGCCCGCTATGGCCCTGCCCGTGCCCGACCAGGGCGGCCAGGTCGCGGCCGCCGTCGCTCTCGTGCCCGCCCGCGAGGACGACCGTGGCGGGCTGTGGTGCGGTCATGGGTCAGGCACCGACCGGGTCGTGACAGGAGACCAGCTTGGTGCCGTCCAGGAAGGCGGCCTCGACCTGGAGCAGCGGCAGCATCTCGCGGACGCCGGGCATGACCTCGGCGTTGCTGACGACCTGCTTGCCGATCTCCATGCACTCGGCGACGGTACGGCCGTCCCGGGCCCCCTCCATGATGGCCTCGCTGATCAGCGCGCAGGCCTCGCTGTAGTTGAGCTTGACGCCGCGGTCGCGGCGTTTGCGGGCCAGATCGGCCACGACGTAGATGTAGAGCTTGTCCATCTCACGCGGGGAGAGGTTCATCGGAACCACTTCTCCTTTCCGAGAATCCGACGAAATGCAAGTCATGGGAATTGCAGGGGAGTTGGCCGACGGAATATCAGGTTACGGCGACTACGGGTTCAGATCCGACGTAGCCGGGGAATCGCCGGCACCGCCGCCAGGAACAGCAAGGTGGTCAGGACGAACGGCCACGTTAAGGCGTGGCCGCCGAACGGCGCGGTGACCGCGTCGAGCGCCGGGGTCAGGACGGTGGCGGCCGCCGCGCCGAGCGCGGCGTAGGCCGCGCTCCAGCCGTCCGGGGCGACGAACACCCCGCACAGCGCCAGTGCCACCAGCACGCCGCTGTAGCCGAGCAGCCCCTGCCCGACGGCCCCGGCCGGCGCCCCTGACGCCCAGGCGGTGAGCAGTCCGGTGGCGCTGCCGACGCAGGCCATCAGCCCGGCGAGCCGGCCGGCCGCGAACAGCCCGGCCAGGAACAGCAGGCCGACGTACCACTGGGGCATGAGGAAGACCTGGCCGATGTTGGCGAAGAACCCCTGCCAGAGCTGTTCCCAGCTCGGACCGGTGCCGTCGGTGGCCGGTACGGGCGGCGCGGCCGGGCCGCCGCCCTCCGGCCGCAGCCGCCGGAACCTGGGCGCGGCCACCGTGACGGCGGTCGCGACCAGGCAGAACGGCGCGGTCAGCGCGGGCAGTCCACGCCCCTCCAGCAGCGCCCCGAGCCCGGCGGTCACCACCACGGCGACCACCGCACCGAGCACCGCGACCACGACCGTGGCCGGGTGGCCCGGGTCGAGGAACACCGCGCAGGCGAGCGCCACCAGGCACCCGTTGTACCCGGCCAGTCCCGCCTCGACGGTGTCCCGCCGCAGCCGGAGGCCGTACCCGGCGGCGGTGGAGACGGCGCTGCCCAGCAGGCCGTAGAGGCCGTACTGCCGGCCCGCGGCGAACAGTGCGACGACGAAGAGGAGTCCGCACACGGCGGACGGCATGAAATTGACCTGGGCGACACCGCGCAGGACTTCGACGACCAACTTGACGGATATCGGACGGACAGCCGGCCGAGCCCCTTCCGGGACTCCTTCCCCACCCTTCTGCAGACCCATACGGCGCACCAATTCCCCGGTACGGCCGAGGGGGCTCGGGAGATTGCTCGGGAGCCCGTTCGGCGATTCGTTGGGGAACCGTACTCCTGCGGATTGCGGAGCGGGATGGGCGCAATGGGTCACGCCAAGTCGACGGTGGGTGACGACAGGGCCGCTGAGCTGCAACATTCTGTTGAAATCAACGCCCGGCGGAGCGGTCGGGGAGCGCAATTCTTTGCGAAGTTTTACTCGCCCTCGACAAACACCAGAATATGACCATGCCAAGTAGTTCTTGACAAATTCCACTGATCCCGGCAATACGGACAGCGAAAACTGTGAGAATGCTGTGAAACACCGGGCGGATGTGACGGAAGTGTGGTCGGATCGGGGCGTCGGCGCACACGGTTCCGATCAGGTCGTCGCCGGTGCCCCGCCCCCGAGGTGGCGCAGCAGGAAGCCCTCCGAGGCCGCCGCCTCGAACCCGGGCACCGCCAGATGGCCCCCGGGATTGGCGTACAGCGTCTTCTCCCGCGAACCCAGCGCGCCGTACAACGCCAACGCGCCCTCGCGCGGCTGGAGTTCGTCGTCCCACTGGAGGACGAACTCCACCGGCACGGTCACCCGCCCGGCCGCCTCCGCCAATGCGGCGTTCCCCGCCAGGCCGAACACCGCGGCCACGATGCGGGGTTCGGCCGCCGCGAGCGGGACACCGATCACCGTGCCGAGCGACAACCCCCAGTAGCCGACCGGCCCCAGGCCCTCCCCCGTCGCGCCCGCCAGGGCGTCCAGCACCGCCCGCCACTCCGGCACGGCCCGCTCGGCGAGCGCCGCCGTGTGCCGCGCCACCCACGCGCTGACCGGGCGCCCGGCCGCCAGCAACTGCCCGATCTCGGTGGCGAACCGCTCGTCCTGCGCGGTGCGCGCCCGCTCGCCGTGCCCGGGCGCGTCGATCGCCACCGACGCCCAGCCGTACCGCCGCGCGCAGCGCAGCGCCCGCTCCCGCGGCCCCCACCGGTCCTGCCCGCCCCCGTGCCCGAGCAGTACCAGCGGCCGCCCGCCGGGACCGGGCGGGCCGTCGTGGCCGGGTAGGCCGGGCGTGCCGTCGGGGCCGGGCGGGCCGTCGGGATCGGAGCCGTCCGGTTGCCAGAGCACGCCGGGCACGCCGTCGAGGACGAAACGGCGTTCCAGGACGCCGTCCGAGCTGGTCTCCGAGGTGAAGTGCACCTGTCCATGATGGCCCCCGACACCCGTTCGAGTCCGGCCTTTCCGCCCCCTGGCCGATACTCACCGGAGCCGCCCCGGCCCTCACCGCCGCACACGCACCACCGCGCCGCTACCGGCCCGCCGAGGACTCCCGCAGGAAGTCCGTCAGCAGTGCCGTCACCTCCGCCGGGCGCTCCAGGCTCGGCAGGTGGCCGGCCCAGGGCAGTTCGAGGTGGCGGACGTGCCGGGAGTTCGGCAGCAGGCCGGGCAGCTCGGCGGCTATCGCGCGGTAGTCCGGCAGGTCGTGGGCGCCCGCGACGGCCAGGGTCGGGGCGGTGATCCGGGCGAGGTCGGTCTCCTCCTGCTCCGGCCCGCCCGTCGCCTCCCACTGCACCTCGAAGTTGTGGCGCTGCATCCGGCGGACGAACGCGCGGGTCTCCTCGTCGGCCTCCGGGCCCAGCCAGGTACGGACGTTGAGCTCGACGGCGCCGTCGATGTCGTCCGCCTCCACCAGCGCCTCCTCCTCGGCCCCGAAGGCCCGCAGGGCCTCGGAGGGCTGGTGGCCCGGCCGGCCCGCGCCGAGCAGGGCCAGGGCCGTGACCGCCTGCGGGCGCAGCGCCGCCACCGTCAGGGCCGTCCGCCCGCCGTACGAGGCGCCGACCACCGCGGTGGACTCGATGCCCAGGTGGTCGAGCAGGGCGAGCACGTCGGCGGCGGCGGCGTACGGCCCGTCGGCGAGCGGGGTGTCGCCGAAGCCGCGGAAGTCGCAGCGGACGACACGGTGGCCGGCGTCGAGCAGGGCCTGCCACTGCCCGTCCCACATCCGCCGGTCGCACACCGCGGAGTGCAGCAGCAGAACGGCCGGTCCGGCACCTGAATCGTCGTGAGAGAGGATCATGCGGCGGATGGTAGCCGTGGGAAGGGTGGGCCGCGAACCGTTTCTCCGGGGAAACGTTTCTCCGGGGAACCGTTTCTCCGGGGAACCGTTTCTCCGGGGAGTAAGCGCTTCCGCCCCCGCGTGGGCTCTTGGTGGGTGAGGAGGTGCTCATGGGAGAACCGAAGAGCGCACGGGACGAGGAGTTCCAGACGTTCGTCGTCGCGGCCTGGCCACGGCTGGTGCGGACGGCGTTCCTGCTGGCCGGCGAGCAGTACGCGGCCGAGGACCTGGTGCAGTCGGCGGCGGAACAGGCCTGCGCGGCCTGGTCGAAGGTGCGCCGGGCCGACGATCCGTACGCCTACGTGCGGCGGATCCTGGTGAACCAGCACGCCCGTCGCTGGCGCCGCCGGACGCCGGAGCTGCTGGTCGACGCGGTGCCGGACGCGGCGGGACGGGAGGACGGCTTCGCCCGCTCCGACCAGCGCGGCGCGCTGCTGGCCGCGCTCGCCACCCTGCCGCCGCGCCAGCGCGAGGCGGTGGTGCTGCGCTACTGGGAGGACCTGAGCGACAGCCAGACGGCACTGGCGATGGGCTGCTCGGTGGGCGCGGTGCGCAGCCACGCGGCGAAGGGCATCGGGAAGCTGCGGCAGGTCCCGGCGCTGGTGGAGCCGATGGACAGGACTGAGATCGGAGGGGCGGTATGACCATGGAGAACCCGGGAGCGGGCAAGGACGCCGATCTGTGGGTCGGGCTGGGCCTGGCCGAGGCGGCGTCGACCGCGCGGATCGGACCGGTGCCGGTGGCGGACATCGTGGCGGGCGGTCGGCGGATCCGGCGCCGTCGCCGGACGGCGGTCGGCGCCGTGGCACTGGCCTCGGCGGTGCTGCTGGCGGGCGGGGCGATCAGCCAGCTGCGGCCGGCCCCGGCCGCCTCCCAGCCCCTGGTCGCCGCGGGCAGCGGCCACGGCACCGGCACCGGCGGCCCGCCGACCCCCACGGCGGGCACGCCCACCACCCCGGCTGCGCGGGACCCGTTCACCCCGCTCCGGGTGGTGATCGGGCAGGGCACCACGGCGGACGGCAAGGAGTGGAAGCTGTGGCGGGCGGTGTGGCCGACGGCGCCCAAGGACCGGGCGTACGAGCAGGCCCTCGCCGTGTGGCAGGAGCGCAGCCCGTACGACACGGCGGTGAGCAAGCCCACCCCGGAGTACGTCGACCGGTACTACAACGCCGACTCCGACGTCATCAACACCTACTTCACGGTCGACGGGGTCCGGCAGAGCCACGACTCCGAGGGCATCACCCCCGCCCCCGGCAAGCTCGACCCCCGCGACGGCAGGTACATCGGCGGCGGCCTGCAGGGCGCCCGCGGCAAGGGCGACACCGTGGCGCCGGGCGACATCGTCGCGCTGGGCCTCGGCCCGGACATCGCCCGGGTGAAGGTCACCTGGAAGGACGGGAGCGTCACCGAGCCGACCATCGTCACCGTGGGCGACCTGCCGCTGCGCGAGGTCGTGGTGGCCCGGCCGGCGGGCAAGACGGCCAAGCTGTGGGAGTTCTTCGACCGGAACGGCGCCAAGGTCCCGGACTCGGGGTCGCAGTTCCTGACCTCCTGAGTCCCGGCGTCCTGCCGTCCCGGCGTCCTGCCGTCCCGGCGTCCTGAACTCCCGGCGTCCTGAACTCCTGGTGCCGCCCGGCGTCGTCAGGCCAGCAGCAGCTTCGCCGCCACCTCGGCCCCGTCCGTGCGGACCTCGCGTGCGAGCGCCGTCGCCCGTGCGGCGACCTCCGGGGCCAGCGCCGCCCGGAGCGCGTCGGTCAGCGAATCGACGGTGGGGACGGCCCCCTCGTGGGCCACGCCGATCCCCAACTCGGCGACGCGGCCCGCCCAGTAGGGCTGGTCGACCATCTGCGGCACCACCACCTGCGGGGCCCCGGCCAGGGCGGCCGCGGTGGTGGTGCCCGCGCCACCGTGGTGGACGGCGGCGGCGATCCGGGGGAACAGCGCCTGCTGGTTGACCTCGCCGACGGCGAAGCAGTCGTCCCCGCCGTCGACGAGGGCCAGCTCCGCCCAGCCCCGGGCGAGCACCACCCGCCGCCCCAGCGCCCGCGCGGCCGTCACCGCGTCGCGTGCCGCGTCGGGAGCGCCGCCCATCGGCATGCTGCCGAAGCCCACGTACACCGGGGCCTCGCCGGCGTCCAGGAAGGCGGACAGCCCGGCGGGCAGCGGGCGGTGGTCGGGCAGCAGCCAGGCGCCTGTTGGGACGACGGCGCTTCCGGCGAAGTCCAGCCAGGGGCCCAGGAGTTGGTCGGTGGCCAGCCAGGGGCTGTCGGTGAGGACGTGGTCACGCACATTGTCCACGGCGGGCAGGCCCACCGAGGCACGATGGGCGTTGACCGGCTCACGGAACAGCGCGTTCATGGTGCGGATGTTGTCCTGCCACAGCTCCCGGTTGTCCGTCACCCCCGGCAGGTACGGGTGGCCCGGGTACTCGAACGGCGGGTGGTACGGGGAGGGCAGCATGGTCGGCTGGAGGGCGACGTAGCGGAAGCGGGCGCCGACCGTCTCGGCCGCCGCCTGGGCGCCGGCCACCGCCGGGAAGAGCCCGGTGGCCACCACCGTGTCCCCCGGCCCGGCGGTCGCCGCGACGGCCTCGTGGAACTGCCCGACCATCGTGGCCACCCGCCGGGGGAAGTCCCCGGGCGCGGGCGGCTCCCCCTTCACGGCCGGCCGCACGGCCGGCCCGACCGGCACCAGCTCGACCCCGTCGACGGCCAGCCGCCGGGCGAACTCCTCGTCCGGCGGCGCGCACACCCGCACCGGCACGCCGAGTTCCCGCAGCTTCACCGCGAGTCCCGCCAGCGGCTGGACGTCACCGCGCGAACCATAGGTGGACAGCACGACGCGCATCCTGACATTCCTCCCGTTCTCCCCAGGGGCCCCGCCCTGGAGTTGGAGATTCTGCGGCACGACCAGGGCCTTGCGGCAAGGCCCCCCGTGCGCTATACGTTGAGAGTGGCGGGGGGCGCGTGCGGTCATCCGCGCAGGACCGCCACCACCTCCCCGACCAACTGCCGCGCCCGCTCCACCGTCGCGGTCAGCGCCGCGGGGGTCTCCCCGGCGGAGCCGAGCAGTTGACGCACCCGTGCGTCGAAGTCCGCTGACACACCGTCGAGTTGACCGGCGACGGCCAGCGCGCCCTTCTCGTTGAGGCACCAGCGGCGGTCCCGCGCGTACAGCGCCTGCAGCAGCACGCCGACCGCCCGGGAGAGGCAGAGCGAGACGTACAGCACGTCGCCCCGCTCCGCCCCCTTCGCCGCCGCGCCGACCAGGAACTCCGCCTCCCAGGCCCCGGCCGTCAGGGCCGCGCGCAGCGGCTCGGGATAGTCCGCGGTCTGGGCCCGGAGAGCGGCCAACTCCCCTGTCGGGTCGGCGAGTACGCGACCGAGCGCAAGCTCCCCGACGTAGCAGGGCGACCAGAACCCGAGCGGGTGCCCGGCCTGTACGCCGACTTCGTAGCGGCCCTCGCGGCAGTCGGCCCACACCCGCTCGACCCGGTCGAGGTCCCGCAGGATCCAGTCCACGGCGACCCCGTCGACCCGCAGCCACGCCCCGCCGTTCACCCACGGCCCCCAGCCGCCGGGCCCGGCGACCTCGACCCCTGGGCCCGCCAGCTCCCCCAGGGCCGCGAGGTCGAGGTCGCCGCGGTAGTAGACGCCGAGGTCCCAGTCGGACTCCGGGCGGTGCTCCCCGCGCGCCCGGCTTCCGCCGAGCATCACCCCCACTACGCCCGGGACTTCGGCCAGTCGGACCGCCATGTGCGCGATGTGCTCGGTGATCGGCTGCATGACGGGATTCTCGCGCATCCACGGCGGCCGGGCGGGCGCATTTCGGGCCCGGCGCGGCCTCTCCCTGGGACCCCCTCAGTACCCGACGGTGAACCGCCGCTGGACGAAGCGCGGCAGTTCCGCCTCGTCCACCAGCGCGACGGCGGCGTCCTCCGCCGAGATCCGGCTCACCCCGTCCGCGTCCAGCACCGGCTGGTCGCCGCCGATCCGGAACCGGCCGGTGCGCTCACCGGGGCCGATCTGCTCGGCGGGGCTGAAATACGTCCAGAGCCGGTTCGATGCGCGCAGGACGTCCAGCGCCTCGCGGTGGCCGCGCACGGCTGCCGCGTACTCGCGCGGAAGGCCGAGTTCGTCGAGGGAGGCGTGGACGAGCTCGTCGCGGTCGGCGCGGACGACGCCCGGTTCGAGCTCCAGGCTGCCGGCGCCGCCGATGACGATGAGCCGGGTGCGCGGGTGGCTCTCCAGGGCCTTGAGCAGGGCCCTGGCGGCAGCGGCGTAGACGGTCGGGTCGGCGATGGAGCGCCGGACGGTGTCCGCGAAGTCCTTCGAGGCGTTGCCCGGCTGGTAGCCGCTGATCAGGACGTCCATGCCGGGCAGGACGGCGGCGATGCCCGCCGGGTCGAGGACGTCGAGGCTCGACCAGGTCAGGTGCTCGCGCCGGTCGGTGATCGCCGCCGCATCGCGACTGAATGCCGTGACGTGGTGTCCGCGCCCGAGGGCCTCGGTGACGACCCGACTGCCGATGGTCCCGGTGGCTCCGATGACGCCGATGTGCATGGCTCTCCCCTGGTTCATGCGTGGTCATGGTGGCTGGACAGCGCGGAACCCCAACGATCCTCACGCCGTGCGAAAACTATACGGCGTGAAGTTTCTGAACGGCAATCAGGAAGGTGACGGCGTAGAGCTGCACGGTAGAGTGAGCCCGTGGCAGCCACCCGAAGCACCGGACGACGCGAGCGACTGCGGGCCGAGACGACCGCCGAGATCAAGCTCACCGCCCTGGACCTGATGCGCTCCGGCGGCCCGGACGCGATCACCCTGCGGGCCATCGCCCGCGAGATGGGCATGACCGCCAACGCCATCTACGGCTACTTCGCCACCCGCGACGACCTGGTCACCGCCCTCATCGCGGACGTCTACACCGCGCTCGCCGACGCCGTCGACACCGCCTGGGCCGACTCGGCCCGCCGGGCCCCGGCCGAACGCATCACGGCCTGGGCGCACGCCTTCCGCGACTGGGCGCTCACCAACCCCGAGGGCTTCCGACTCATCTACGGCGACCCCGTCCCCGGCTACCAGGCCCCGGCAGGCGGCCCCGCACCGGACGCCGCCCGACGGGTCTGCGTCGGCATCGCCGCGCTCGCGGACGCGGCCCGGGCCGGCACCGAACCGGCCCCCGACGATTCCGGGTTCACCTGGGACGACTTCGACCCGGGCCTGCTCCACAAGGTCCGCCCGGCCTTCCCCGACCTGCCCCCCGCCGGAGTCGCCCTGGCCCTGCGGATCTGGGCCCACCTGCACGGCCTGATCACCCTGGAGGTCTACGGCCACCTGCGCGCCCAGACCTTCGCGCCGGACAAGCTGTTCCGCTCCGAACTCGACCAGCTGGTAAGGACCTTGAACCTCGGCGGCTGACGGCGTGGCTCAGTGACGCCAGCCCCGGCAGGTGGCTCGCGCGTATGCTCCCGTGGCATGAAGCGCGTGTTGGTGACCGGCATGTCCGGGGTCGGCAAGTCCGCGTTGCTGGACGAGTTGGCATCGCGGGGCCACGTGACGGTGGACACCGACCACGGTGACTTCCACGAGCTGGTCGACGGGGAGCGGTTGTGGCGGCGCGACCGGATCGGACAGCGTCTTCCAGCACTCTCAACCTCACGACCTCTGCGTTGATCAACGTCGACTTCAGCGAGAAGACGTGATCACGTAGGGGCAGGAATGACTATCCAGGCCGGCGGGCAGCTGGCCCCAGATCGCGGCCGTCGAGGACCTCGATGTCCGTGACACCCGTCATGGACGGGTCCAGGCTCAACCAGATCACGTCTTCGCCGTCGCGCTGCAGCTGAGCCATCCGGGATCCTGACGAACCGAGCGGCGCGGTCAACAGGTTGGTGCAGCTGGGCGTGCACGTACACGGGCCGAAGTACAGCAAGTCATCGATGACCTCGGCCAGGGGATCAGCCTCGGCACGCAGCAGCAGAACAATCTCAGCGGTGAGTTCCGGGAAGACATCCGCCAACCGTGGGTACTGAACTGCGGTCATGGCACTGAACCGTACACACGCCTACTACCTCGCGAGCCAGCCGTACCACTCCGGGTCAGAGGTTGAAGAACAAGCCTGGGGTCTGTTTCAGAAGTGGATCTTGCAGTGAGTGGATCGCGCATGGTGCGGCACGGCTAGTTCTGCTGTTGAACGACTGCGGTGCCGCCGTCCAAGTCGATACCGATGCGAGGCGGGGCGCCATCGTGGTCGTCATCCCGCAGAACCAGTTGAGTCCGCCGCTGCTCGATTTGCACGCGCTTGTTGGCATTGAAGAAGGCGTGCAACTCCTCGGTCGCGGTGGCACCGAGGCCGAGCCCGCTGCTTCGCGATCGAGTGGTCAGACGACGGCACAACCATCCCGGACGGCCGGATCGCACCATGAGATGCCGGATCGAGGCCAGGGTGAAGGGCACGATCACCAGCACTGCCATGAAGAGCAGACCCGCCATCATCACCATGCCGACCCAACGCGCGAAGGTGGTACCTCCGTTCCTGGCCGTTGCCGCCGTTGCCGCCGTTCACGGCGGCGCAGGTAGGCGCGGTTTGCGCGGGAACCGTACGCCTTGTCCGCGCGGACCTTGTCGGGCCGGGTGCGTGGCCGTCCCGCTCCGAGCCGGGGTACCCGAATGCGGCCCAGGACGACCTGGAACTGCGGGGAGTCCCCGCGCTGGCCGGCCGTGATCACGAGCGACATCGGCTTCTGTGCCCGCTCGACCACAAGATGGATCTTGGTGGTCAGTCCGCCGCGTTAGCGTCCGAGCCCGTGGTCGTCGGGCTCGGTGAAGACGCCGCCGGGGCGGAATCCGGACGGTGCGTCACGTCATCACAACGCAAGGCCTTGCTGATACGGCGCTAGGCGTGGGCCCGCTCCTCGAGACGGCTGCCTTGCGGCAGGGTGACGCTCAGGATGTCGCCCGGGGCGTCCAGTTCGATGCGGTGCCAGCGCCCGCGTGGCACGATGACCGCTTTTCCGGCCGCCAGTTCGACTTCCTCCTGCTCCCCGCCCGCCTGCAGGGGCCGGAAGCAGAGGTGTATGCGGCCGGTGAGGCAGGAGACGACCTCGTCCGCGTGGGGATGGATTTCCCAGTGGTCGGCGTGGAGGTCGGCGTCGGTGGCGACGTGGAACGCCATCACCTGCCACCCATCCCGCTCGGGGTCGAAGGTCGGCTGCTCGGCGCGCACCTGGCCGTCGGGGCGAAGGTGCAGAAAGGACTCGAAGAGATCGATCGTGGTGATGGTCATGTCGGTATTCCCTTCGCTCGGTTGACGTTCGTTCCGGGTCTGTGGCCGTCTCATTCAGGCCAGGGCGCGGCGCAGGACTGCGGCGAGTTCGTCGATCTGCCGCCGGGACACTTCGGCGGATACCGCCGCCTGTGACCCGTGGAAGGTGCCGGCCCACTGGTGCAGGTCGACGGGTACGCCGGCCTGCAGGAGCCGCAGCGCGTAGGCGATGGCCTCGTCGCGGTTCGGGTCGAACTGCGCGGTGGCGATGTGGGCGGCCGGCAGAC
Organism: Kitasatospora sp. NPDC029367; assembly: GCF_055569135.1. Lineage (NCBI taxonomy): Bacteria > Bacillati > Actinomycetota > Actinomycetes > Kitasatosporales > Streptomycetaceae > Kitasatospora > Kitasatospora sp. NPDC029367. The sequence continues at coordinate 19,803 of NZ_JBVHYH010000001.1, read as the reverse complement.
CGGACAGGTCGGTGGCCCGTGCCGGGGCGGCGTACGGTGAGACGGACGCCGCGTCCTGACTCGGGCCCAGGTAGTGCCGCCACGACGCGGAGACCTTCTCCCGTGTCATGAACGGAGTTGCGGTGAAGTGCCTTGCCGACCACATCTGCTGACGGTCGTCGAGCGCGGGCTGGTTGAGTAGCTGGAAGCGGATCGAGGGCCCCTGCCGGTCGCGTGCCCGTAGTGCGGCGGCGGCCGCGAGGGTCGCGCCGGCGCCGTGGCCGCCGATGGCGATCCGCGCCGGGTCGACGCCGAGTTCGTAGGCGTGGCCTGCCGCCCAGGCCAGCGCGGCGTAGGTGTCGTCGAGGGCGGCCGGATAGGGGTGCTCGGGGGCTCGGCGGTAGCCCACCGAGATCACCACGGCGCCGGATCCGTGGGCGACCCGGACGGCCCAGGGGTGCTCGGTGTCCAGATCTCCCATGACGAATCCGCCGCCGTGCAGCCACAGGATCGCGCCGTGGGCCTCTTGCGGGCGGTAGATCCGCACCGGCACCTGCGGGTCGGCGTCCACCGTGCGCTCTTCGATCTCCAAGCCGGTGGTGTCGGGGGCGGGCGCGGCGGCGGCCAGCTGGGCGAGGCTGTTGCGCGCGGCAACGGGATCGCTCAGATCGGCCCGGGGGAACGCCGGGACGGCGGTTTTCAACTCGGGATCCAGGCCGGTCAGCGGCGGACTCGCCATTTCGGCGAGACCGTTGGTCAATCGGGTGCGGCTGTCGGGCGGATTGCTCATGACGACCTTCCCTGAAGGAGCTGAACCAAGGGGAAGTGAACAGCGTTAACAGTGAACGACGTTCACGGTGAACGCTGTTCACGCTAGGGATAGAGTGGACCCCTGTCAAGCCGAGGGCGGGCCACCGGGCATCGGCGGCCGCCCATGAGAAGAAGGGAGCGTGCGCATGCTGCTGCGCCGGCCCAACGTCGTGACCGGGGCCCTCGACCTCCTCGATGCCGAGGGACTCGACGGCCTGACCATGCGCAGGCTCGGCGTCGCGCTCAACGTCCAAGCCGGTGCGCTCTACCGCCACTTCCCCAACAAGGACGCACTGCTGGACGCGATGGCCGACCAACTGCTGGAAGGGGTCGGCGCGCCGCTGCCATCCGACCTGTCCTGGCCCGATCAGCTGGAGCTTCTGGGTGAACGTCTGCACACGGCGCTGCTGAGCCGCCGCGACGGCGCCCGGGTGGTCTCCGGAACCTTCGCCCCCGGACCGCACACGATGGCCGCGAGCCGCCGTGCGGCGCAGGTGCTCGCCGAGGCCGGATTCCCGCCGAATCGCGCCTGGGAGCACACCTTCGCGGTGTTCTACTTCATCCTCGGCCACACCATCGAGGAACAGGCCCAGTCCCGCATGCCGACCGGCGACAACTGGACGGCACGTCTGGCGGTCGCCGGGCTGGACACCGACGACCCGCTCGCAATGGGACTGAAGACACTGGCCGCCACCAACCCCAGCGAGCGGTTCTCCAACGGCCTGCGCGTCTTCCTCGCAGGGATCCGGCAGCACGCACCCGAGGCCGTGGTCGGCCCGAACGAGGCAGAGACCACCCGCGATTCCTGATCTCCTTCTCAACAGGGCAAAGGTTCTCTGATGCGGCACCAGCAGAACTGTGTGACACCCATGTCTGTTCGTCCGTCTGTTCGTCCGTCTGTTCGTCCGTCTGGTCGCCGAGTAGGTCGTGGGGAGGAGACCGCCGTGGTTGGTGTCGGACGACTTGTGGGCGCCGGATCGAGCTGCTACTGCCGGCGCGGCAGCAGCGGCTTCACAAGCTCGGCCGCCCGCCGCTGAACGACCGGGGCTGTGTGCAGGGGGATCCTGTTCGTGCCGCACACCGGGGTCCAGTGGGAGTGGCTGCCGAAGGAGCTCGGAAAGGCCGGTCGGCCACGTCATCGGCCGTGGCAGCTGTTCGCCATCCACGAGGCCCTCCTCAAACTGGCCTGCTGCGCGATCACCTACCGACGCGTCCGAGCCTTGTGTCAGCTCCTCCGAGCGGCGGTCGGTCTGCCCGGCACCCCATCTGGCGGGGCGTCAGCTCGCCCGCCGCGATCCCGCCCGGCTGGTGGTGCAGCGGACCGACAGCGCTCCGCCAGGGCCTCGTCCGGTTCGGTGACGCCGAGTTCGGCCAACGCCTCCCGGAACGACTCCATCAGGTCGACGAACCGCTCGCCCCGCCCCGGCCTCCGACTGTCCGGCCGTCAGGCCCAGACGGTCGGGCCCGGCCGTGAACACGGCGGCGGGGAAGGCCCGTCGCGTCAGGAGTCGGCCGATGTGCGAGCGGCGGACGCTCCCGCCCCGCCACCGGCCAGGCGGGCGGCCAGGTCCTCGGCCAGGCGGGCGGGGTGGCCCCGGCGGCGGCGGGAGAGGGCGAGGCCGAGGTGGCGGCGGGGGCCGGGTTCGGCGAGGGGGAGGGCGACCAGGTCGGGGTGCGGGGCGAGGCCGATCTCGGGGATGAGGGCGATGCCGATCCCGCCGCGGACGAGGGACTGGGCGAACTCGTAGTCGGTGGCGGTGCAGGAGATCCGCAGCTCGACGCCGGCCAGGGCGGCGTGGTGGGCGAGCTGGCCGGCGGACTTGCGGCAGCCCAGGATCCAGCGCTGGTCGGCGAGTTCGGCCAGGTGCGGCGGTTCGGGCCGGTCCCGGTAGCGGATCGCGGCCGGGTGCCGGACGGGCAGGACGACCCGGAGCGGGTCCGCGCCGAGCGGGGTCCAGTCCAGGCCGGAGCGGTCGCCGGGGCGGCTGGGCGGCGGCCCGTCGAGGTGGTACGCGAGGGCGAGGTCGGCCCGGCCTTCGCGGACGGCGGGCAGGCTCTCCTCCGGTTCGGCCTCCAGGACGGTGAGTTCCACCTCGGGGTGGTCGGCGGCGAAGGCGGCGAGTGCCGCGGGCAGCAGGCGGCGGCCGCCGCTGGCGAAGGTGGCGATGGTCAGGGCGGTCCGTTCGGCGGTCAGCCGGTCGATCCGCTGCCGGGTGTCGGCGAGTTCGGCGGCGATCGCGTCGGCGGCCTCGACCAGCAGGCGGCCCGCGTCGGTGAGGGTGACCCCCCGGGTGGAGCGCTCCACGACGGGCGCCCCGAGGCCGCGCTCCAGTGCGGCGACCTGCTGGGAGACGGCCGAGGGCGTGCAGTGCAGGGTCTGCGCCGCCTGGTTGAAGCTGCCGCGGCGGGCGACCTCGCGCAGGACGGCCAGCCGCTGGACGTCGATCAACAGTTCTCCTTATGACGGGGGCTCCAGCTCGACACTACTGCTGTCGTCCGGCTCACGGCAGGCTGACCACCGGAGCCGGCCCGCGAAGGTGCGGGGCGGCACGGAACAGCGACGGCACAGCGGCGGCACGGGGACGGCACGGTACGAACCGGGCCCGGCAGAGGGGATCGAGACGGTGGACGTGTGCGTGATCGGCGGGAGCCGGTACTTCGGGAGGCAGTTGATCGAGGAGCTCCGCGACGCGGGCGCAGCGGTGACGGTGGTCAACCGCGGCTCGGCCCCCGCCCCGCACGGCGTGACCCACCTGCGCGCCGACCGCGACGACGAGGCCGCGCTGAACGCCGCGCTCGGCGACCGGCGCTTCGACGCCGTCGTGGACCAGGTCTGCTACACGCCCGTCCAGGCGGCCGCCGCCGCGCGGGTGTTCGCCGACCGCACCCCGCGCTACCTGCTCACCTCCACCGTCGAGGTCTACGCCCACCTCGGCCGCCCCGGCGGCGCACCGCTGCCGGAGCCCGCGCTCGACCTGTCGGCCGAGCGGGTGGACCTGCAACTTCCCTGGTCCGAGCCGGGGTTCCTGGCGGCCCACTACGCCGAGGGCAAGCGCCAGGCGGAGGCCCTGCTCACCCGGCTGGCACCCTTCGAGCTGGTCACCGTCCGCACCGCGCACGTCCTCGGCGGCGCCGACTTCACCGGGCGGCTGGCGCACTACGTGGAGCGGATCGGACGCGGCCTGCCGGTGGCCGTGCACCCGTCGCCGCAGCGCGCGTCCTTCGTCCACGCGCCGGAGATCGCCCGGTTCCTGGCCTGGGCCGCGCGGGCGGACTTCACCGGTCCGGTCAACGCGGCCTCCCCGGAGGCCCTGGACGTACGGGAGTTGTGCGAGGTCGTCGGCCAGGTGGTCGGCCTGGAGCCGGAGTTGACCGTCGCCGACGCGGGCGGGCACCACTCTCCGTTCTCCTTCGACCGGTGCTACGCCATGGACACCGGCCGGTCGGCCCACCAGGGCTTCCGCTTCTCCCCCGTCACCGACTGGCTGCCCCAGGCCGTCAAGGAGGCCCACGCATGACCACGATCCCCGCAACTCCCGCCGTCCGCCGGATCGGTGGCATCAGCCTCGGCGCGATCGGCCTCGGCGCGATGCCACTGTCGGTCGAGGGGCGCCCGGCCGACGAGCAGGCCGTCGCCACCGTGCACGCCGCCCTGGACGCGGGCGTGACGCTGATCGACACCGCCGACTCCTACCACTGGCACGCGGACGAGGTCGGCCACAACGAGCGCCTGGTCGCCCGCGCCCTCGCCGCGTACGGCGGCGGCACGGACGACGTCCTGGTGGCGACCAAGGGCGGGCGGGGGCGCCCCGGCGACGGCAGTTGGACGGTCGACGGCGACCCGCGCCACCTGCGCCGGGCCGCCCGGGCCTCGGCCGCGCGACTGGGCATCGAGGCCATCGGCCTCTACCAGCTGCACAAGCCCGACCCCGCGGTGCCCTTCGCCGAGTCGGTCGGCGCGCTGCGCGAGCTGGTGGACGCGGGGACGGTACGGCTGGTCGGCGTCTCCAACGTGGACTGCGCGCAGATCCGCACCGCCCGGGAGATCCTCGGCCCGCACCTGGTCTCCGTGCAGAACCGTTTCTCCCCGGCGTACACCGCCACCCGCGACACCCTCGACCTGTGCACCGAACTCGGCCTGGCCTTCCTCCCTTGGAGCCCCCTCGGCGGCATCTCCGCCAGCGCCGTCGACGATCCAGGGGCCGCCGCACCGGCGACCGACACCCCGTTCCACACCCTCGCCCGCGCCCGGGGCGTCAGCCCCCAGCAGGTCTGCCTGGCCTGGCACCTCGCCCAGTCCCCCGCCGTCCTGCCGATCCCCGGCGCCCGCCGCCCCGCCTCCATCCGCGACTCCGCCGCCGCGGCCGGGCTCGTGCTGACGGCCGAGGAACTGGCGACACTGCACCTGTAGTCGCACACACTGCAGCCGTAGTGCCGGACGGGAGGTCGTCCGGGCGCGAAATATCCGCTGGTGATCCACGATCGCGCCCGGTAGGACTGGGCGGCATGTCGCACAACCTCGTCTTCCCGCTGCTCCGGACCCCCGACCTCGACGCCGTCTTCGACCTCGCCGACCGGCTCCTCGCACTCGGCGCCGTCGCCGAATCCGAGCGGATCGACGGAACCGAGCTCTGGGCCAGGGTCCCGACCAGGATGGCACTCAAGCAACTGCTGGAAGCCGTCCCGGAGGCCCGCGTCCACGAGGGGATCCGGAAGGCCGCGGAGACGCCGGAGGACGCCCCCGTACCGCCCGAGGACGACTACGGCGCCTATCTCGAACTCCCCACCCCCCAGCACGCCCGCGCTGCCACCCACGCGGCACTGCGCGTCCACGACCGCCTCCAGGTCCACTGGAACGACCTCTGCTGGCCGGCCGTGCCCGCACTCGGGCTGTCGTGGACCCGGAGACACGCCCACCTCCAGGTCAACACCCATCACGAGGCCGAGGGCCTCGACCACCCGTGGACGCCGCACCACATGCTCTACCTCCACGCGGGCGACGACCTCCACGCCGAGTGGCTGGCAGCCCAGGTCGGCGCGACCCTCATCGGCGAGCCGTACATCTACTGACCCCGACCAGCAACGGGCCCCGGCTGCCCCGGCGGGTCAGGCGCTCAGGCCTCCGCCTCCATGGCGGCCCGCTCGGCCGCGCTGCGGAGCACGCAGAACTCGTTGCCCTCGGGGTCGGCGAGCACGGCCCACCCGGCACCGTCCGGCTCGCGGCGGTCGGCGACGAGGGTGGCGCCGAGTGCCAGCAGCCGTGCCACCTCCTGGTCGCGCGGGCCCTCCGGGCGCAGGCACAGGTGGAGGCGGTTCTTGACCGTCTTGGGCTCGGGCACCTGGCTGAAATACAGCACCGGCCCCTCCGTGAGCATCACCGCCACCTCTTCGTCCCCGGGCTCGTCGCCCGGGCCGAGCGGTCGGCCCGTCACCTCGCTCCAGAAGCGGGCCAGCTCATAGGCGTTGGCGCAGTCGATCGCCACGTTCTGCAGTACCGAGACCATGCGCCCGAGCCTCCCCGATTCCCCCACCGACCGCCACCGGGTTCCCGCGATGCTCCGCACACCCGGCGACGGCCCCCGGGGCGCACCCGGGGCGGCCACGGGGCGGCCACGGGAACCATCCGGCCGGGTACCAGGTCCTGTACGGAGTGACTCCAGAAGCAGCAGCCCAGAACCCGCCGGCCCGCCCCCACGCCAACCACGTCAACCACGCCAACCAGGCCAACCAGATCAACCGCAGGCGGCTGCTGTTGAGCGCCGCGGGCGGCATCGGCGCGCTGGCCGTCGCGGGCGGGGCCCGCTGGTGGGCGGGCCGGGACGCCGAGCACGGCCCCCGGCTCTGGAGCACGACCGCCGCGACCGGGCGGGTCCTGCTGGCCGACGGCCCGCGGCAGGGCCTCTACGTCTCCGGGTACGACGGCACCCTGCACGCACTCGACCCGCGCACCGGCGCCGTCCGCTGGAGCCGGGTGGTCGACTCGCCCACCCCGGACACCGACGGCATGGGCGGCCGTCCGTCGGCGACGGGCGACGGCGCGGTGTACACGGCCGCCTCGACCGGACTGCGGGCGCTGGACGCCGCCACCGGTGAGGTCCGCTGGCAGGTGCCGGTGCCGGAGTGGGCCGAGCTGCCCGTCGGGCAGGAGCCGCTCGCCGCCGGTGGCGGCGGCGTGTTCGCGGTCCACGGGGGTGCGCTCCACGCCTACGACCCGGCCACCGGCACGGAGCGCTGGAGCACGACGTCGGGCGCCGGGGGCTTCCTGGCCGCGGACGGCGACGCCGTGTACACCGGCGGGGCAGCGGCCCGCGCCTTCGACGCGCGCACCGGCGAGCAGCGTTGGGTGCAGGAGACCGTCCCCGGCGTCAACAGCACCCCCGTCGTCCACCGGGGCGCCGTTCTGCTCACGTACCCCGGCGGGACCGCGACCACCACGTGGGTCTGCTCCCTGGAGGCGGCCACCGGCCGGGTGCGCTGGCAGCGCATGCAGCGCGGCGCGAGCGACCGCCCGCTGTCGGCCGCGGACGGAACGGTCTGCTTCCTCAGCGGGACGCAGCTGGTCGGGATGGACACAGAGAGCGGCGAGCCGCGCTGGACGGCCACCGTGACGTTGGGCCTGGGCCGCGGGCAGAGCTCGATGCTCGCCGCGAACGGCACCGCGTACGTCGGCACCAACGACGACCGGCTGTTCGCCTTCGACCTCGCCACCGGCAGCCCGCGCTGGCAGGACGCCCCGGACAACCTCCGCTCCGACACCGGGTACACCCGTGTCTCGCTGGCCGCCGCCGGTTCCACCGTCTACCGCAGCAGCCGCACCGGCCTCCACGCCCTGGGCACCCTGACCTGAGGCGCCCCCGGCACGTCGTGGCGATCGACCTCCATGACGCCTCGTCACATCGACCGCGCACCGGACGCGCCCCCAAGGGGTGTCTGGAACCGGGTGTAGTGGTCTGGTCAGAGGCCGTTGGTGAACAGCAGTTTGTTCGGGCTGTTGCTGCTCAGGTTCCGGACGATGTCCTTGGTGGACACGTCGTCCAGGAAGTCGGTGACCTCGGCCGGGAGCGCGTCGGGGTGCTTGGACTTGTAAAGGGCGGCGACTCCGGCGACGTGCGCTGCGGCCATCGAGGTGCCGTCGAGTGCGATGCTGCCGCCGCCGAGCTTCGCGGAGACGATGTCCTTCCCGGGGGCGTAGAGGTCGAGGCAGTCGCCCCAGTTGGAGAAGTCGGTCTCCTCGTCGAAGCGGTTGGTGGCGCCGACCGTGAACACCCGGGCGGCGGAGGCGGGTGAGACGCCGCAGGCGTCCCTGTTGTCGTTGCCGGCCTCGACGATCGGCAGGACGCCCCGGTCGGACACGGCCGTGGCGGCGGCATTGAGCGACTCCAGTCGGTCGCCGCTGAGGGAAGCGTTCAGGACAGCCGGCTGTTTGGCGTTGCGGGCCACCCAGTCGAAGCCCGCGATGACGCCCGACCAGGCGCCGCGTGAGTCGCAGTCCAGGACCCGAACGCTGACCAGGTTCACCTTCCGTGCGACGCCAGAGGCTGTACCGCCGACCGTACCGGCGACGTGTGTGCCGTGGCCGTTGCAGTCCGCGCCGTTGCGGCCGTCACCGATCGCGTCGAAACCCGCCCGCGCGCGGCCTCCGAAATCGGGGTGCTTGAAGTCGATGCCGGTGTCGACGATGTAGGCGGTCACGCCCTGAGCGCTGGCGCGCGCGGAGAAGTCGTTGTCGAGCGGCAGGAAGCGTTGGTCGATCCGGTCCAGTCCCCAGGACTGGGCCGGTGACCTCTGCAGGCTCCCGGGCGAGGAGACGGACCTGCCGGTCGCCCAGCCGTCTTCCTGCACCGATTCCACTCCGGGGGCCTTCCGGACGGCTTCGAGCTGCGTCGGGGTAAGGGCCGCGGCGAACCCGTTGACCGCGGAGGTGTAGGTGAACGTCGGCCTCAGCCCCATGAGCCCGGTGAGCTTCTTCGAATCGAGGGACTTGCCGAGAGTGACGATGTACCGGCCGGGAATGGCGTCCGCGGACCTCAGCAGCGGGGCCTGGGACGGTGCAGGTGCTGATGCCGCTGCGGAGCCTGCTGCCACGGGCATCAGGGCGAGAGCGGCGGCAGCAGTCAACTGCGCGGCCATGACGAACAGACGCAAGGAGATCTCCCTGGGTTCGGACGGAGGGACGGGCTGAGCAGCGACCGGAACCGGTGGCCCCGGGCCACGGCCCTTGCACTGCATCGGGCCGGCCACCGAAACGACTTGAGCCACCTGCCGCCTCGTGGCCCAGGTCATGCATCAGGACCACTCCCGCTGCGGAAACGATCACTCCCACCGGCACCATGCGCCGCCCCCCAGGACGGCCGCCACCGTACGCCTGACTCCCACGGCACTCTGCTGCCCCGGCCCGCACTCGAACAGGTCGGGAGACGGGCGCCTCCCGGCGTCAGGTTCTGGCTCAACTTCCGTGAGATGGCGCCGCACACGGCTGCGGCAGGCCCGGGAGCAGGCCGCTGACCTGCTGGTCGGCTGGTGCTGGCGAGACTGGCCGCTGGACCACCACGGAAGTTGGGCATGCCGACCGTTGACCCGTCCCCGGACGCCGACCCGACTACTTGCTGAGCGGGCCCGCCGGCCAGGAGTGTGCGCGGTGGCCTGTGAGGATGGAGCGCGGAGCCGCCGCGGGGGGGTAAGGACGAAGGCGCAGTTTGGGTGTCGCAGCAGGGACCGCGGGGCCTGGTCGAGCGGATGGAACACCACCAGGACGCGATCTACCTGGCGGCGATGGCCGCCGGCGGGCTGCGCACGATCTGACGCGGATGTTCCTCATCCCCTCGATCGTGGACCTGGGTCAGGACGAGGAGACAGACGGCACGGCGTAAGCAGCCGACGGGACTTCTTGTTGGAGCTTCCGGCCGATGTCACCCGCCCGGGTGAACGATGTGGATCTTGCTTCGTCTCGTCGGGGTCGGGCGGGCAGGGTGGGGGGCACGTAGTCCAGGACAAAGAGGAAGGACATCGAATGAAGGCCAACGTCGGCGACACAATCCTGCTCCCGAGCAAGGTCGCGGGCCAGACCGAGAGCGCCGAGATCATCGAGGTGCGCGGCGCGGACGGCGCACCTCCCTACCTGGTCCGCTACCCCGAGGGGCACACCGCGTTGGTCATGCCGGGGCCGGACGCCGTGATCGCCAGCTGACCAGCCTCCCCGCCCCTTGAGGTCCTCGACCGGCAGGATCGCGTGGTGAAGTTCCGGGCGACCAAGCACCCGGATGAGAACGGGCGCCGGAACGCGATGGCTGTCACCAACGTCGCGGGGCTGTCGGAGGACGACCCGCACCGAGCCCGGTCGGGCCTCGAGGGCGGTCGAGGCCCGCGGCCGTGCGGGGCCGACAGCATGCCCGGGACTGTGGCCGTCGGCCGGTCTTACGGTGGCAGTAGCCCTCCGGCCGCCCTCCCCGCCCCCGCAGCAGTTATCGCGTTCCGGCACAGTCCGGGTGCTCCGCCGGGCGGCCCTTGACGGTTGCGACGCGCGTCGGCGCGGGCCGGTCCTCGGAGCGCCGGAGTAGGTTCCGCCGGAGGCGGGCGATGTCCGGAGCGACGAACGACGGAGGTTGGGCACGGTGGCGACGTACGTACTGATCCACGGCGCGGCGGCGGACTCCTGGTACTGGGGGCCGCTGGCCGCCGAGTTGCGCGACCGGGGCCACGAGGTGATCGCGCCGGACCTGCCGTGCGAGGACGAGTCCGCCGGGCTCGCCGAGTACGCGGACGCGGTGGTCGGGGCGATCGGCAACCGGACCGAACTCGTCGTCGTGGCGCACTCGTTCGGCGGTTTCACCGGGCCGCTGGTGTGCGCACGGGTCCCGGTGGATCTGCTGGTCATGCTCCAGGCCCAGATCCCGGCCCCCGGTGAGACGCCCGGCGCGTGGTGGGACAACACCGGGTACGGAGCGGCCCGACAGGAGGCCGACCGGCGACGGGGTGTTCCCGAGGGCACCGAGGAGGACCCGGTCACCCTCTACCTGCACGACACCCCGGCACCCCTCGCGGCCGAGCTGATGGCGGATCATCAGCGCACCCAGGCCGCCGCACCGTTGGGCGAACCGTGGCCGCTGGACGCCTGGCCGCAGGTGCCGACCAAGGCCCTGCTGTCCGCCGGTGACCGCTTCTTCCCGGTGGAGTTCATGCGGCGGGTGACGGTCGAGCGGCTCGGCATCGAGCCGGACGAGCTGCCCGGCGACCACATGCCGATGCTCGGCCACCCGAAGGAACTGGCCGAGCGCTTGGAGGCGTACCGCGCCGCGCGGTAGCAGCCCTGGCGCGCGGGAGGAGTGGGAAGTCGGTGGGGCCGACTTCCCACTCCTCGTGGTTCACGGGCGCGAGGTGCCGGAGGTCCGGCTATGGCGGGGTTCAGTTGGCATCGGGGGCGGCATCGGCATCGGTGAGGTCGAGTTCGGCCCAGACGGTCTTGGCGTTGGGGTGACGGGGGATGGTGCCCCAGCGGTCGCTGAGGGCGTTGATGAGGAGCAGGCCCCGGCCGGACTGGGCGTGCGGCGTGGGGATGACGGGGAGGACGGGGGGCCTGTCGCCCCTGGGGTCGCTGATCTCGATGCGAAGGGTGGTGCCCCGGCGCGCGGTGGTGGTGAGGGAGAGGTGCAACTCGAACCCGCGCCCCGGAACGCGTCCGTGCAGGACGGCGTTGGTGGCCAGCTCCGCGACGATCAGCAGCGCGGAGTGGAAGGGGTCGGTGTGCGTCGAGTTCAGCCCCCAGCAGGTGAGTTGACGCCTCGCGATGCGGCGACACAGGGCGGCACCCTTGGGCGTGGCGGCGTGGAGGGTGGTGTGGCGGCGGGGTCTGTCGAGGGGGATTTGGGTCGTCATGGGAGAAAGCGTGGCGGGGCGGACGTACGCTGACCATGGATCCGGCGAGCACAGAGAGTGCTTGTACAGGTGCGGACAGCTTTTGTTTGGGGGTGGTCGCGGTGAGTGCGGCGCGCAACGATGGCGTGGGCGACGAGATTCGGCCGGAGCTTCCGGAGGATCTCGCCGAAGCCTCGGACTTCTTCCGAGCGATCGGCAAGCAGATCAAGCTCCTGCGGGAACGAGCCGGGATGACTCAGAAGGAGCTGGCTCACAGCGTGGGCTACGGAGAGCAGTTGATCCGATCGGTCGAACGGGGGGTGCGCACGCCACAGCCCGAGTTGCTGATCGCCGTTGACAGGGTCCTCAATGCTGGCGGCTTGCTGGCCGTTGCCGGGGACGACGTGGTGAAGGCCCGAGCCAAGGCGCGAGTGAAGCACCCCGCCTGGTTCCGAGGCTACGCAGTCTTGGAGGTCGACTCGATCGAGATGCACGACCTCGCCACCCTGGACATCCCCGGCTTGCTCCAGACCGAGGACCACGCACGAGCCGTGTACGCCATGAGGCAGCCGCCGTTGTCCGAAGAAGTGATCGAGATGCGGGTCGCAGCTCGAATGGCACGCCAGGAGGTACTGACCCGCTGGCCTCGGGGGATGTTCAGCTGGGTCATCGACGAGAGCGTGCTACGACGGCCCCTTGGCGGATGGGACGTGCACGCGGCTCAACTCCGTCGCCTCCTGGAGGTCGGACGGACGAGAGGGATGGTTATTCAGGTTCTCCCGCTGAACAGAACTGAACACGCCGGCATGGGCGGACCCTTCATTTTGATCACGCCGAAGGGACGGCCTCAGCACGCGTACATCGAGGTACAGACGAGCAGTAGGCTGATCAGCGATCCGGACGAGGTCCGAATCATGAACGCCCGCTACAACATCCTCAGGGCGCAGGCTCTTGACCCCGAGGAGACCCTGGCCTTGATCGAGAAGATCCTGGGAGAACGATGAGCACCGAGCTGGAATGGTTCAAGAGCAGCTACAGCGGCAATGAGGGTGGCGCCTGCATCGAGGTCGCCGAAACCCCTTACACCGTCCATGTCCGGGACTCCAAGGACAAGAGCGGCCCCCAGCTGGCCTTCGAGCCAGCTGCCTGGCAGGCCTTCGTGACGTTCGCCGCCACCACCGAGGTCTGACCGATCCCCCTCAACGGCCCACCACCTTCCCGGCGGCGGGCCGTTGGCGTACCGTCAGATGCCATGGAACTGGTCTGGTTCAAGAGCAGCTACAGCGGCAACGAGGGTGGCGAGTGCATCGAGGTCGCCGAAACCCCCGCCGCCGTCCACGTCCGGGACTCCAAGGACAGGAGCGGCCCCTGCCTCAGCTTCACCCCCGCCGCCTGGCAGGCCTTCCTCACCCTCGCGACCGCCACTGCTGCGCCGTCCCAGCTAAACGCCTGAACCACTTGGCCTACCCCCATCGAGTCGTCCACAAACGACCACCCTCCCACCCCTAGCTTCTCGGCCGGGCGGGCCCAGCCGGGCCCGCCGACCCCTTGAGCTAGGAGAAGCAGTGCGCATCACCCAGAAGGCCGTCGCCACCCTCGCGGCGGCCGCCTCCCTCACCGGTGTCGCCGTCCTGAACTGCGACACGGCCACCGCTGCCGTCCCGGTCACCGCTTCCCTCCAGGTCCAGAGCGACTACAACAACCTGGACGAGTACCTCGGAAGCGACGTCTGGACCCGCGACCCCGGCCTCACCTACCAGGCCTGGGTCCTCACCCCGCTCGGCAACGGCACCTTCACCATCAAGGGCACCCACTACGGCAAGTGCCTCGCGGCCGTCGGGCCCGGCAAGGCCGTCACCCAGCAGGCCTGCGATGCGAGCGACCTCGCCCAGCGGTGGATGGTCGAGCCCAGCGTGGACGCCACCGCCATCGCCAGCGTGAAGTACCTGGACTACGTCCTCCAGGCCAACGGGCAGGACCAGCGCGTCACCACCGAGCTGTCGATCGGCTCCCCGAACCAGCAGTGGACCGCCTACGTGAAGTAGTGGCACCCGGCCCCGGCCCGCCGCGCCCACCGGCAGGCCGGCGCCGCAGCACCGGTCACCCCAGCGCCGGCCACCCGAGCACCGGTCACCCCAGCGCCGGATGGATCAGCCGGCCGTGGTGGATCAGCGAGGCGGCCTGCTTGAGGCGGCGCACGCGGACGCTGATCTCGTAGCCGCGGATGCCGTCGATCCGGGCGAGGCGGTTGCTCAGGTAGCGGTAGAAGTCCGGGGTGTCCTTGCAGAACACGACGGCCATGATGTTGTGCCGGCCGCTGACGGCCGCGGCGAAGGCGACCTCGTCGTGTCGGCTGATCTCCTCGCCGATCCGGTGCAGCCCGGACAGGTCGACCTGGAGCCAGAGGGTGGCGTTGAGTTCGTAGCCGAGCCGCTCCGGCAGGGTGTCGATGTCGAACACCAGGGAACCGGAGGACTCAAGGGCCTCCAGGCGGCGGGCGACCCGCGCCTTGGACCAGCCGGTGACCTCGGCGAGGCGGGTGTGGGAGGCCCGGCCGTCCTCGGCCAGGGCGGCCAGCAGGGGAAGGTCCTCGTCGGTCGGGGTGAGCGGGGGGCCGACGGGCTCGGGACGCTCCCCGGCGAGCCGACGGACCTGATCCTCGGTGAGGGAGCCCTCGCCACCGGTCCAGCCGGCCGCGCGCTCGGGGCCGAAGGGGTGGATGAGCAGGTCGACGCTCATGTCGAGGACGGAGGCCGCCTTGGGGAGCTGCCGCAGCAGGACGTCGTCGCGGCCGGTACCGGCCGGTGAGCGGATGATGCAGTTGATCTCCGACCCGCCGGAGGCGATGCCCACGTAGGCGACGTCGGGCCTGCGGGCGAGGGACTCGGCGAGCGGCCCCACGGCGTCGGGGCGGCAGCGCAGGCGCGCGATCCACTCGGCCCGACCGTGGGCGGCCGGGCTGCTCAGGCCGACGACGCGCAGGACCCCGCTGCGGCGCAGCGCGGTGTAGCGGCGGGCCACGGTCTGCTCGGACACCCCGATGACCTCGGCGAGGCGGCGGAAGGGGACCCGCGGACCGTAGTGGAGTCCGTGGATGATCTTGCGGTCCAGGGCGTCTGGCATGGCGGAATCATCACACGGGCACCACCCGAATGGATGTTTCGCAACGTCCTCCGAGATCGTTCGGAGATCCTCGGCCCGCCGGGGTGAAGCTGGTCGGCGGCTCCGCGGTCGAGCGGCGGCCGGTGCGGGCCGCGCGGCCCGGCCGGTGCGCCCGGCCGTGAGCGGGCGCGCGCCGGACACGGCGGCGCTCTCACCGCCGCAGGCGCCCCGTACGGGCACCTAGCGCACCCGGTGCCCGTACGGCACCCTCCGCAGCCGAAGGAAGACTCCGTGAACTCTGCAACGATGCCAGGCGGCCCCAGGACCGGACGGGGCGTCACCCTCGTCATGGCCTGCCTGGGCGTCTTCGTCGCCTACCTGCCCGTGACCACCGTGTCGGTCAGCCTGCCCGCGATCCAGCAGGCGCTCGGCGCCACCACCGCCCAACTGTCCTGGGTGTCGGACGCGTTCGTGCTGCCGATGGCCGCGCTGATCCTGACCACCGGCGTGGTCGGCGACGTCCACGGCCGCAAGCGGGTGTTCCAGGTGGGCATGGCGCTGTGCGCGGTGGGCGCGGCGGTCTCGCTGGGCTCCGACTCCGTCCAGGTCCTCTGGGCCGGGCAGGCCGCCTCCGGCCTCGGCGCGGCCGCGCTGCTGCCCACCACGCTGGCGCTGATCAGCCACGCCGTGCCCGACCACCGGGAGCGCGGGAAGTTCATCGGGCTGTGGGCGATGTCCCTGCTGGCCTCGCTGGCCGTGGGCCCGCTGATCGCGGGCGTACTGCTGGAGCACGTCGCCTGGCGCTGGATCTTCCTGCTGCCCGTCCCGGTGTCGCTGGTCGTGCTGGTCGTCGCCGCGCTCCTGCTGCCCGACTCGCGCGCCCCGCACGGCCGTCGGCTCGACTGGCCGGGCCAGATCAGCGCGGCCGTGGCCGTCACCGCCGTGGTCTACGGCGTCATCGAGGGTGGCGCGAACGGCTTCGGCGAGCCCGCCGCGGTGGCCGCCCTGGTGCTCGGCGCGCTCGCCGCGGTCGTCTTCGTCGTCGTGGAGCGGCGCAGCCCCAGCCCCATGATCGACCCCGCCCTGTTCCGCAGCCCGGCCTTCACCGCCACCTCGCTGGTCGCCATGATCAGCTTCCTGGGGCTGATCGGCTTCTTCTTCGTCCTCAGCCTGTACTTCGGCCTGGTGCAGCACCTGACCACCCTCCAGGCCGCCCTGCGGATGGTCATGGTGACCGGGGCGTCGCTGGCCGCCAGCCTGCCCGTCGGGCGCCTGATGCACCGGGTGTCCGCCCGGGTCCTGATCACTACCGGCCTGGTCGTCACGGCGGGGTCGCTGCTGTCGCTGACCAACCTCGACGCCCACACCTCCTTCGGCTCGATCGCCTGGCGGCTGCTGCTGCTCGGGCTCGGCCTGGGCGCCGTGCTCACCCCGATGACCGCCACCGCCGTCTCCGCCGTCCCGCACCACCTGGCGGGCATGGCCGCGGCCGGCAACAACGCCTTCCGCCAGGTCGGCGGCGCCCTCGGCCCGGCCGTGCTCGGCGCCCTGCTGACCACCCGGGCCGTGGACGCGCTGCCCGGCCGGCTCGCGGACGCCGGGGTGCCGGCCACGACCGCCGGGCACGTCGTCGACGTCGCCCGCCAGCAGGGCCTCGGCGCCGTCGCCGGACTGGACCTCGGTCCGGCCACCGGCCAGGCCCTGACGGCGCTCAGCGGCTCCTTCCTGGACGGCCTGCGGCTCTGCCTGGTCGTCGCGGCCTCGCTCGCCCTGCTGGCCGCCCTCGCCTGCGCCGTGCTGCTGCGCCCGGCTCCGCCCCGGAGCCCGGCGGCGCGCACCGCCCCGGCCGCCGAGCGGGAGCCGGTTTCCGCTCCCTGACGCCCCTGACGCCCCGTGACGCTCTGTGGCGGGCCCCCGCCACCGGCGTCGCCATCGCCATCGCCACCGTCACCGCCACCGCCACCGCCACCGCCACCGCCACCGCCACCGGCAGCCCCTCGGGTTGTCGGTGGCACGTGTTAGGAAGGGTGTGCACCAACGGACGTGATGGACGGGGAACTGCTGTGGGGTGGATCGAGACCGACGCTTCGACACCAGCTCCGAAGCGCTGGGAGGGCTGGGAAGGCTGGGAGGGCTGGGCGGGCACGCTGCCCGAGCGCGAGGACGTGCGCCCGGTCGTGGCCGCGATACCGCGGATCGTCAAGGACGACCTGCGTTACGACGCGGTGCCCTGGGCCCGGTTCGACCACGCCTACGGCTCCGCCCAGGACGTCCCCGGCCTGCTGGAGACCGTCCGCCTCGGTGACGCGAACGGCTCCGAGGGGGCCCTGACCACGCTGTGGAACAGCCTTGCCCACCAGGGCGGTACCTCCACGGCCGGCGCCCTGGCCGTCCCCTTCCTGCTGCGCATCGCCTTCGCCCACCCCCGGCACCGTGCTTCGCTGGTGCGGCTGACGGCAGCGGTGGCGCACCGGATGCCCTGGGGCGACGGGACGCGTGGCGGCCTGCTGCGCGTCGGCCTCCCGGCGGACCGGCCGCGGTACGAGCCGGCCGGCAGCCTGGCCAACTGGTCGATCGAGGGGGCCCGTTCGGCCGTGGCCGCGGACGCGGCCCTGCTGCTCCACCTGCTGGACGACCCCGACCCGGAGGTCCGCCACGCCGTCGCCCACGCCGCAGCGGTCGTCCCGCCCCCGGCGCCCGTGGTCGCGGCCGTGCTGCACGGGCGCCTCGCCGTCGAGGACGACCCGGCGGTGCGGGCCTCCCTCGTCCTGGCCATCGGCCAACTCGCCTGGGAGACACGCGAACCAGAGACCACCGCGACCATGCACGCCTGGTGGCGGGACGAGGCCCGCCCGCCGGAGGTCCGGGTCAGCGCCGCCCTCGCCTGGCTCTGCCTGACCGACGACCCGATACCCGCCGACCTCGACGCCTTCCTCGACGCCACCGTCACCGACGACCTGGTCGAACTCCTCGCCGCCGTCCCCTGGCTGGACGCCGTCGAGGACCTCGACAAGCGCAACGGGCTGTCGGTCTGCCTGCACCAGATGCACCATCCCGAGGACTTCGCCTGGTTCGCCGACTGACCCGAGCGGCCGGGACCACCACCGGGGAGGAACGACGGCATATACGAATCCGAGCAGGCCTGGCGTGAGGTCGACGCCTACTTCGTCGACACCCTCGTCCCCGAGCACGACGCGCTGGTGCGGGCCCGGCGGTCCGGCGCGGCGACGACGATGCCGCAGGCCGAGGTCACCGCGAACCAGGGGAAGCTGCTGGCCCTGCTGTGCGGGATGAGCGGCGCCCGGCGGGTGCTGGAGTTCGGCACGCTGGCCGGTACAGCACCATCTGGCTGGCCCGCGCTGTCGGCGCGGACGACCGCCTGGAGGCCACGGCGCTCCAGACGGTCGGCTCCAAGGGCTGGGACGGTTTCACCGTCGTCCGCCGGGTGCGGTAGCCCCGGCGCGGTAGCCCGGACGGAAAGGGCCCGGACGGAGAGAGCCCGGATCGTAAGGGCTCAGAGGGCGGGCACGATCATCGCCGTGAACGGGACGGTGGCCGCCAGGCGCTCCTCCAGCAGCTCCCGGTAGGCGTCCGACTCGTAGGCGGCGTGGGCCTGTTCGGCGTCGGCGAAGCGCAGCACCACGGTGTGGCTGCCGCCGGGCGGGCGACCGCCCTCGCCCAGGTGGACCGTCCGGTCGGTGCTGGCGACCAGCTCCGCGGGGCCCAGCAGGACGGCGGCGGCGCCCTGGCGGTAGGCCTCCAGGCGCTCGGGGTCGGTGACGTCGTAGTTCAGGATGAGCAGGGCGGACACGTCGGCTCCTCGTCAACCGTTCGAAGGGGCCGGCCCGGTGGACGGCCCGTACCCCAGTGTCCGCCGTGACCGACGGCGTTCTGCGGGCGGGGTCCACCGGAGGGCAGGGGCCAGGGCGGGGCCCGGCCTGATCCACAAGACCCGTCCTGGGTACGGAACTTCCGGGCAGTGGCCTCGTTCGGCTCTTCCTTGTCGATCGGACGGCCGTGGCTCATCGCTTGGTGCGTGGACCAGTCCCCTCTCTTCCATCATCAGCGTGCCGCGATGCAAGAACAAGACTGCGATTTTCAGGCCGAGACCGGGACCATGGCTCGCATGGCCTCCCCTTTCCCGCACACCGGGACGCGTAGAGAAGTGGCTGCCCGGCTGACACACGTGCGCTGGATCGCCGGCGGCACGGGCGCCGGCAAGAGCACGCTGGCCCGGATCCTGGCCGACCGACACGACCTCGCGGTGTACGACGGCGACCGTGCGGAACACGGCTGGCTGGCGCGGTGCACGCCGCAGCGCCACCCGCGCCTGTCGGCCCTGCGCGAAGCGCCCCCGGGCGACATGTGGCGGGGCCGCACCCCCCGTCAGGTGTTCCAGGCGATGCCGGGCCTGCACGGAGAGACCGCCGGCTTCCTTGTCGACGACCTGCTCGCGATGCCCCGCGACCGCGTCATCCTGGTCGACTACTTCGGGATCCTGCCCGTTCACCTCGGACCGCTGCTGGGGCAGCCCGACCAAGCCGTCTTCCTCCTGCCCACACCCCGGTTCCGACGGAACGCACTCGCCGCGCGCTACGCGGATCCGGCCCGTGCGCGCGCCAACTGGGGTAGCAATGACCTCGAAACCACGCTCGCCACACGCCTCGGACGCGACGCCCTCTGGGATGAGGAGGTCCGCAGGCAAGCGGACAGGTACGGGCTCGACACCATCACGATCGACGGCGGAGTTCCCGTCACCGACCTGGCCGGTCAGGTGGCAACACGGTTCGGGCTGCTTTCCGGGGCATAAGGCCGAGTCCCCGCACACGCACCGCAGCGCGGCCCCCGGCCCCGGCCCCCGGCCCCGGAGCCCGGGCCGGCCCAACGCGTTCCCAGGTCGCCCGGGCTGCCCGATCGGCCCCGGAACGCGACGGGGGGGGGGGGGGGGGGGGGGGGGGGGGGGGAGGGGTCGGGGCCCGGGGGGGGGGGGGGGGGCGCCGAGAAGGGGAGAGGAGGGGGGAGGGGGTGTACCGCTCTCCCCCCACCAATCGCTCCCGCGGG